>SLED01000395.1 GCA_007124945.1 Salinibacteraceae bacterium
GCCAGCGCTGTTGAACTTCCGTCGCCAGTTCCCTCGCGCGCGGATCACGTTCCAGATCCTGGAGAGGGTGTGCAGGCGATACCCCCATCACATCCCGCAATAGGCGAACGCCCGTACCGACGATCCGCGCGAATCCGAGTGCACGAGCGAGTTCGGCGACGTCCTGTCTCTCTGCTGGCGATAACGACTGAATGAGCAACGCGATATCAACGAGCCATTTGAGCTTCGCCCACCGGTGCTTGGCGGCATGTGCGCAGAGATACACGGCGTACAGCGCGGGATCCAATGACCGAACCCGCTCTCCTTGAAACGCGGCCCATCTGTGCCGCTGCCAGAGCAGCTCCGAAGGTAAAGTTGAACCGTTATGGAGGGGCAAAACGCTCCAGTGCAGCTCCACGGGGGTTCCCTCTTCTGCGTGGAGAAACGCATAGGCAAGCCGCTGATCGATATACGCCTGTTCCTCTTCCGGGGAAAGATCAAGTTGCGGACAGAATCCTCGCTCTATCAACACCCTCTTTGCCCGACGCAACTGCTCGCGCGGTACAAGCAGATCCAGATCCCCAAACGAACGACGGCCAATATCACCGTAGTATGCGTGTGCGAACGTCGGACCCTTAAATGGAATGGTGGCAATTCCCTCAGCCTCCAGTGCGCGCACCACCTCCACTAACGTACCGGTGAACCTCAGACATTCCATGTGCTGTGATTCCTTCTGCTCTCGGAGCGCTGCCCGTGTGGTGACCGGAAGGCCAGGACACGAATCCGGATTACGATTATAAACAGAAAGCACCACCGGCGCCATGCCTTCATCATGTACCAGCTGGAGAAAGGCTGGCTCGTGAGCGCGCGCAAGCATCCCCGGTACCCGCGCAGCTCCCTCCCTCCGGCTTACATACGCAGCGGCATACGCGCAAAGGAGCTGTTCCGATTTCGTTGTTGCCACAGATGAGCGTAGGATGGGAAAGATGCCACGGGGTACAGCGATTAACTTGCATAGTACGAAACTAAGAGCAAATGTCATACAGCAGGATATGTAAGCCGTGCCGCGTCTCGCGCGTTCTACATGCAGCAACCCCATAGAAGCAACCTTTGGTACGTCGTCCAGAGAGCCACTCCCCTTCACAGATTAGATGCGAGTATATCCCGAAGGATCTTTCGTACGGGTGCATCGGATAACAGAAGGCCATTCCCACTGCCCATCTGCTCCGTCAGGAAGCAGTAGGTGTTCGCATGCTCAGCTTAGACGGATGCCGTGAGGCAGCCAGTGATACGATTACCCTCCACGGGGCCACCAGGACGTTCCCGCAGCACAGCTGGAGCATCTCATGACTAACGCGCACGGTTCCTTCGCCGCTTACCGAACCACAACCATCTGGCCCGCTTTGCGCCTGTCGCCTGCAAGGACCTGGTAGTGATAGATCCCACTCGCCAGGTTTGACACTTCAATGCGTATCTCGTGCCTCCCTTCTGGAAGCACCTCATCGACCAGATTGCGCACCTGCCGCCCGAGACCATCAAAAAGTACCATACGGACCGGGCCCTCGTGCTCTATCTCGAGGGGTACCGTAGCTTCCGTGCGAGCCGGGTTTGGATAACTTGGGAAGAGAACAAGATCTTGCTCCGGGTCGCTAAGGGTTACTCGCAGGACGGCATTTGATTCGAACACCAGCTCGTCATCCACGCGCCCCCCCAAAACATCCTGGACGTTCTCCACATCCAGCACATCTTCGCCGTTCTCAGAATTAACCTTGAGGATGAGCGTATCTCCTGCTTCTGCGCCTTCACCCGGGTCCATGGGCTCCTCATGGCCATTTACCACAACCACCACCTGTCCATCGTCAACGGTACCGGAGCCCACCACGCTTCCATCTTGCTTTTCAACGCGCAGCGTGCGGCCGCTGTCAATCGAAGGGGCATCCACAATGAGCACCGATGATGAAGGTGAGAACGTGCTCGACCCTGTAGTCCCCGATGCGGTAACGGCGCCTGCATCGCCGTCTCCATCGGCATTTTCGGGCAGGGACCACCTGCTCTCGGATTCCATGAAGACCCTATATCCGCGATTGGGCTGCAATGCGCCGAGTGTGTTATAGTCTGCTTCGGGCAAATAGACACCCCCATCCTGCCCCACTGCCAGGCGCAGCGATGAAAGCGATCCGAGTGCCTCCTCGGCAGTGACTGGCTCCGTACCGCGATACGGCAGATAGCTCCACCCTTCTGCCAGTTCAATCGCCCTGTCTTCGGCATCCGGCAGTGTACCATAAAGCGTCAGACCGGTCTGGTCTGTGACGAAGGCCATGTACGCCTCCCCGACGTTCCACTCCCCGATCTCGTTGATACCGAACTCCGGCATATACGTATCGCCGCTGGCATTTTTTACGAGCACCAGATCGTCCGCAATACTCTCCCACATAGCCTCCATGGAAGGATCGGCTGGGTCGACACTGCTCGCTACCATATTCCATCCCGGCGAAAGGTCGACCTGCTGCACATCATAATCGCCGACCGAGATGCTCAGCGTGTTGCTGGAAAAGGAGTCACCATCGGACGTGTAGATGACAGCGTGCACCTGATACACCCCTTCCTGTACGTCATTCCAGTCGACGGTGTACGGCTCATCGGCCAGCTCGGCAAGCCGCGTACCATCTACAAAAAGCTCTACGAGAGTTACATCAGCGTCTTCCTGCTCCACGTCTACGGTAAACGTGAAGCTGGCGGGTGCAGGGGCAGGATTGGCACTACCGGACATTCGAAGCGTGGCACCAGAGGGATTGGCATCCTCATCCAGTATCCACGTCTCCCACGGCGGATTACCGGGCTCAGGATCACTCCACATGTCGCGGCCCCAGCGGGCGAGGCTGTCGAGGGTTGTGGCTGGAATGTCCATGTTCTCGGCAAACCAGTTAATATTGCTGTAGTGCAGGTTAGCTTGCTGGTCACAGCCATGCGACCTTGTCGGACTAATCAACCGCGGTTTATGATCGGGATGCCCCCAACCATTCCGTTCTATCTGCACACACTCATCAGCAGACGCAGACCGAGGGAAATCATCAACATCCCACTGATGAACAAACCACGCCCACGCGCTGAGATACGCGCCTACTATTTGTCCCCTCAACGCCGGATCAACTCGAGAGAAAGCGATACCGTCTACTGACTCATTAAACTTCCGAAGGCCATGACGGTGACTGTTAAAACCTCTATCACGGTGGAGACCGTGTATCTCACCCAGTCGCTGATCTTTTACAGCTAATGTTGTTAGAGTCCGAACGGCTGAAGGTAGGCCTGTTGTGCTTGCATGGCCACTTAAGAACATTTCCTGATAATTCCAGTCGATGGGACTTTGTCCAGTGAAGTCGGGGACACTATTAGATAAAATCGCCTGGTAATGATACCAGAGGTGGCTTAGACCAACACCGGCCCCTGGCACTGGGGGACCATCTAAGTAATCCTGGCTTCCCATGATGTGTGAAGCAATATCAAAAACTGCTCTGTTTCCGGGGAGCCATGATCTATCCTCGTATTCGGGGTCATCAGACGTGTCCTCAAGATGAAACTCGTGATGTAGCTCCCATTGTGTTACTGCCATCCATTGCTGCGCACCACGCCGTGCGCGGTGGGAATGTCTGTTCCACTGTGTATTTGCATCAATGAGACTCCCTCCATCACGGATTGCGACCCGAGCATCACCATACCACCGACGAATATTACGCTCGGAGGGCTCACTTCGAGCCAGCTGGTACTGGTCCCATGCCGCCTCAAAGCGCCCCTCTGCATTAAAGAAATGATCATCGCCCTTCGCATCACGAGGATGGATTATTGGCAACCAGCGATTCCAGTCAGGAAGCTGTACATCAATCGGTATCTCGCGAAAGTTGAGCGATTCGGAACTTCCGACACGAAAAAGTTCGCTCTGGACCGCAAC
>SLED01000381.1 GCA_007124945.1 Salinibacteraceae bacterium
CGTCCCCCTTCGTCTCCGATCAGCTTACGCTGATCTGCGCTCAGGAGGACGTTTGGGTTTAGGCGCCGGGCGTGCGTGCGCTCAGGAGGGCGTGTGGGTTTTGGCGCCGGACGGGCCTGCGCTCACGAGTATGTGTGGGTATAGGCGCCGGACGGGCATGCGCTCAGGAGGACGCCATGGATGGCTGGCGTTTGGACCGGGCCTCACCGCTGGTTCACGACGGCCAGCGTACAGCGACTGATGCAGATAAGGCGCTCGCGCTCGTCGCGGATTTCTATCTGCCACACCTGCGTGGATCGTCCCGTGTGGAGAGGCTCACCAACGGCTGTGAGTTTACCTTCCTTGACTGATCGCACATGGTTGGCGTTGATCTCAAGCCCCATCGCGGCCTTGCCTTCGGGCGCGCGGAGGTAGCCGCCCACAGATGCCACCGACTCGGCCAGCACAACACTCACCCCGCCGTGAAGATAACCAAACGGTTGGTGGTGGTCCGGTGTAACCTCCATCGTGGCGACCACACGGTCGGCCGAGGCTTCTTGCATTTGGATGCCGAGCAAGCGGCCGACGCCTGCATCGGGGATCTGGTCTACGGTTTTGGGCATGATGGTGGTTGAGAAAGAAACATTCAGCAAAAGAAAAAGCGCGATACCGAAAGGCACCGCGCTCTACGACTCGCAGACGGGTCGGTTCAGGAGATGGAGCGCTCAAGCCTCCACCGCCTCGGGCGGCTCCAGTTGCTCTATCTCCTCATCGGTGAAGATGCGCGATTTGGTCATGAAGCGGACGCCCAGCGGAATCTCGATCGAGAAGCTCGCGCCGCGGCCTTCCTTCACATCGATCGTTAGCTGCATGTGCTTCCAGTACTCGTACTGATCGCGGGCAATGTAGAAGGGGCAGCCATCGATCTCACCCAGCTTGATGTCGCTGTTACCCACCCTGAACTCTCCGTCCGGGTAGCACATGGGTTGAGAGCCGTCGCAGCAGCCGCCGCTCTGATGAAACATCAGCGGGCCGTGCTCCTCCCGCAGTTGCGCGATGATATTCTTGGCCTCGTCGGTTAGGGTGACACGGGGTACAGACATGGTGGCACTCGTTAATGTTCATAATGGCGAGAGTGTGATCCGTGCGCGGGGATGGAGGCAGAGCAGCGCACCAGGGCGCGTCCGGGGCTCCACCCCCAGCAGGATCAGTTTAGCAGCCTGCCAGCAGGTGTCATCTTAGAAAAAGCCCATCGCTTTCTTGTCGTACGAGATGAGCATGTTCTTCGTCTGGCGGTAATGGTCGAGCGCCATCTTGTGCGTCTCGCGACCGAAGCCCGACTTCTTGTAGCCACCGAACGGCGCATGCGCGGGGTACGTGTGGTAGCAGTTCACCCACACACGGCCTGCCTTGATGGCACGCGGCACACGGTACATCTCATGTGCATCGCGCGTCCACACGCCAGCACCCAATCCATACAGCGTGTCATTCGAAATTTCGATCGCCTCGTCCACGTCCTTGAACGTGGTCGCCGAGGTCACCGGACCGAAGATTTCTTCCTGGAAGACGCGCATCTTGTTGTGGCCTTTGAAGATCGTTGGCTCGATGTAGTAGCCCGACGCTTCTCCGTCGCCGCCGATGTTGAAGGCATTGCCGCCGGCCAGCACTTCGGCGCCCTCGTCCTTCCCGATCTGCAGGTAGTTGAGGATCTTCTCATACTGGTCGTTGGAGGCCTGCGCGCCGACCATCGTTTCGGGATCCAGCGGATGGCCAACTTTGATCTTCTTCGTACGCTCGACGACGCGCGCCAGGAAGTCATCAGCAATCGACTCCTGCACGAGGATGCGGCTGGGACAGGTGCAGACTTCGCCCTGATTGAGCGCAAACATCGCAGCGCCTTCGAGGCACTTGTCGAAGAACTCATCGTCTGCGTCCATCACGCTTTCAAAGAATACATTCGGGCTCTTGCCACCCAGCTCCATCGTGGAGCGTGTGATGTTTTCGGAAGCGTACTGCAGGATGAGGCGGCCCGTGGTGGTTTCGCCGGTGAATGCAATCTTAGCAATGCGCGGCGACTGCGCGAGTGGCTTACCGGCTTCCGGCCCGAAGCCCTGCACGATGTTGACCACGCCCGGTGGCAGGATATCCTGTACGAGTTCGGCCCAGAACATGATACCTACCGGCGTTTGCTCAGCCGGCTTGATGACCACCGTGTTGCCCGCTGCCAGCGCTGGGCCCAGCTTCCAGGCGGCCATCAGCAAGGGGAAGTTCCACGGGATGATCTGCCCGACCACGCCCAGCGGCTCGCGGATCTGCATGCTGAGGGTGTCCTGATCAAGCTCCGACACCGTGCCTTCTTCCGAGCGAATAACGCCGGCGAAGTAGCGGAAGTGGTCGATCGCCAGGGGTAGGTCTGCCGCCATCGTCTCGCGGATGGGCTTGCCGTTGTCGACGGTCTCCACCCGAGCCAGTAGCTCAAGGTTTTCCTCCATCACATCGGCAATCTTGAGCATGATGCCGCTCCGCTCGGCCGCTGAGATGTGATTCCAGGTTTTTGCTGCTTCATGCGCCGCATCAAGGGCTTTCTCCACGTCGGCTTTTTTCGACCGCGCAACCCGGCAGAAGGGCTGGCCATCAATGGGGGAGACGTTCTCGAAATACTCACCGCTTTCCGGCGGCACGAATTCGCCCCCGATAAAGTTGTTGTACGTGTCCTTAAATGTGGGGCGCTCGTACGTGCGCTTTTCCTTGGTTGCTGTAGCCATGAGATAACCTCCGACTGTTCAGTGAATGTGACGGATAGACAAAGACATTGAAAGCGCTTCCAGAATGCGACCGCTTACAGGGGGCGGAGCAGGTACACCTGTTTGGTCGCGCTGCCTTAACACTCTATAATACGATGCAACGCTACTGCAATGCCATTCTGCCAGGGGCATTTTGCAAAGATGTTGCAGGAAGGCTACTTCTTGAGAGCTGGCGAAAGCGGGAATGTAAATGACGCCGGATCCGAAAGGGATGCGGCCCACACGATCGTCGCCAAATGGTAAGTGAGGCAGATTATGCCGGCACGCTTGCGCTAATTGTGATGCTCAGTAGTTCACCGCTTTTTAGGGCCTCCTCGGGTACGTCGATGTGCTTGCGCCCGGGCGCGTCGATGTTCACAAACCCGGTTCGCTCAATCAGGCTGAGATAGTCTGTCTCATGCATGGCACCACCCACACATCCGGCATACAGGGAGGCCGACTTCAGCGCGATCGATGAGAGCTCGCCGGAGGTCACGATATCCGAGACGGTGAAATGCCCACCCGGCCGCAGGATGCGAAAAATCTCCCGGAATGCTTGCGCCTTGTCCGGCACGAGGTTGAGCACGCAGTTCGAAAGCACCACGTCAGCACAGTCATCTGGTAGCGGCAGATCCTCAATCTCGCCCTCAATGAACTCTACATTTTCGTATCCAAGATCCTTTGCATTACGCCGCGCCTTTGTGAGCATTTCCGGGCTAAAGTCGATGCCGATCACGCGGCCGCTTTCTCCCACCGTTCGGCGGGCGATAAACGCGTCGAGGCCGGCTCCCGAACCGAGGTCGACCACCACCTGTCCGGGCTGAAGGCCGGCGTGCTCGGTTGGGACGCCGCAGCCGAGCTTGAGGTCTGCCGAGGATTCGTAGCCCCCAACGCTGTCGTACGCATCTCCAATCATGTCTGAGGCGCAGCAGTCCGCTGGCCCGCAGCATTCATCGCTTTCGGCGGCGAGCGTGTTGTATTTCTCGCGGACAATACGGCGCAATTCGTCGTCACTTTGCTTGTTTAGCATGGGTACCCTGGTTTAAGTATTTTGGAAAGGGGAAAAGACTCCACGATCAGAAGTCGGTCAATAATTTTTCCTTATCGCATAACAACGATAAAGCAATCTCTTGTACCGCTGAAGTGGGGCGCGTTCCAGGGA
>SLED01000389.1 GCA_007124945.1 Salinibacteraceae bacterium
GCAGCGAGCTGTGCGAGCGTAGACGAACCATTCTTCGTCTCCGGTCCGCGCTGCGGACCTGCGCACAAGATGACGGAGGTGCAGAGAACGCCGGCATGTGACATTTACATACTTCCATGCGCCCGACCGTCATGGTGAGCGCAGCGAGCTGTGCGAGCGTAGACGAACCATTCTCCGTCTTCGGCGTGCGGTGCGGACCTGCGCTCAGGATGACGGAGGTGCAGAGAACGCCGGCATGTGACATTTACATACTTCCATGCGCCCGATCGTCATGGTGAGCGCAGCGAGCGTTGCGAGCGTAGACGAACCATTCTTCGTCTTCGGCGCGCGGTGCGGGCCTGCGCTCAGGATGACGGAGGTGCAGAGAACGCCTGCATGTGACATTTACATATTTCCACCCGCCCGACCGTCATGGTGAGCGCAGCGAGCTGTGCGAGCGTAGACGAACCATTTTTCGTCTTCGGCGTGCGGTGCGGACTTGCGCACAGGATGACGCAGGTAGAGAAAACGGCTGAACGCCACACCCCCAAACGCCCACACCCCCATACCCTCCACCCATGTTACGTTCGCTCTACGTACGTGACTACGCGCTCATCGAGGAGCTTGATGTCGAGTTTGCAAGTGGATTAAATATTATCACGGGAGAAACCGGTGCGGGAAAGTCGATTCTGATCGGTGCGCTCAATATGATCATCGGAGAGCGAGCCTCGACCGATGTCGTGCGGTCCGGCGCAAAGAAAGCGGTGATAGAGGGCATCTTTGACGAGGCAGATGTGCCTGAGGTGATAGAGCTGCTGGAGGAGAACGCCATTGAACCGCGGGATCACCTCTTCATGCGGCGTGAAATCACCGGCAGCTACAGCCGCGCATTTATCAACGACACGCCCGCAACCGTGCAGCTCATGCGGGAAGTGGCGGCGCATTTGATTGATCTGCACGGGCAGCACGAGCACCAGTCCCTTCTCCGCACGGAAACCCACCTGGGTTTGCTGGACAATTTTGGTGGCCTCGAAGGGCTTCGCGAATCATACCGGGAGGCCTATAAGGCGGTAGCTGCGCTTGTGGACGAGCGCGACGACCTGGTAGCGCGGGAACGGGAGTTGACGCAGCAAAAGGAGCTCTACGGGTTTCAGATGGAGGAAATCGATGCGGTGAATCCGCAGGAGGGAGAAGAGGACAACCTGACGGCCGAGCGGCGCGTGCTTGAGAATGCAGAACGTCTTTACTCGGCTACGGCTGAGCTCCACGAAATGCTGTACGAAGGTGATCGCGCGGTCCATGATACGCTTGTGCAGGCCCGCAATGAGATGCGCGAGCTGGCCCGCATCGACGAAGCATTCGACGACAGCTTCTCCGAGCTGAAATCGGCGCAGATTATGGTATCGGAGATTGCGAACTTTCTCCAGGATTACAATGCGCGCATCGAGTTTAATCCCGAGCGCCTGGAGCGTATACGGGAGCGCCTCTCCGAGATCGACCGCCTGAAACGCAAGTACGGGGGCACGCTTGAGGCGGTACTTGCCCATCGACAGGAGATTGGTGAGCAGTTTGCGCTGGCCTCGAACTTTGAGGAAGCCATAGAGCGCCTGAACGAGGAGATAGAGGGCGCCCAGAATGAGTTATCCGAGCTGGCTGCGCGCCTGTCTGCGAAACGACACGAGGTAGCACAGCGGATCGAGCAGGCCATCGTTGCGGAGCTGGCGACGCTGGGAATGCCAGACAGCCAGTTCGATGTCAGGTTTACTCAAGCAGAGAAAACGGATGGCTGGATCCGCCTGACGGAAGGCTCCGACGAGCACCGGTACGAGGCGTTTTCAGACGGGATGGACCGCGTCGAGTTTTTTATCTCTACCAACGTGGGCGAAGAGCCGAAACCCCTGAAGAAAGTCGCCTCGGGTGGTGAGGTGAGTCGCATCATGCTTGCTCTCAAAACCATTCTGGCTAAGAGCGAGCGGCTGCCCATCCTCGTCTTCGATGAGATCGACACGGGCATTTCGGGCGCGATTGCGAACCGCGTAGGGCAGAGTATGCACGACCTGGCCAGCTATCATCAGATCATTGCGATTACGCACCTCCCGCAAATCGCCGCACTCGCAGATCAGCATTACGTGGTGGAGAAGATGGTGGAGGGCGAGCGGACAAAGACACAGATTCAGCAGCTCTCGGCGGAGGAGCGCGCCGTTCAGGTTGCCTCTCTGATGAGTGGGCACGACGTGACAGACGCAGCTCTCGAAAGCGCCCGGCAGATGATGGAGGATGGCACGCGCGACACGGCCTAAGCGCTCGACGCTGTGGTGAAGCAAAACGACGGGAAAGCGGGGTTGGGTCTATGCCCGGCGTTTTGTATCCTTCTGTCGCTATCGCGAGCTTACGCGCTCGCTCCCCGTTTCATGTATTCTGGCACCTGTGCCCATGGCAGAGATTCGTTTTGGTACCGATGGATGGCGCGCCCTCATCGGTGATACGTTCACCTACGATAACGTTGCTCGCATATCCCGGGCTACAGCCCGATGGCTGCGCTCCCGCCACCAGAATGGCACGCCGGAAGTGCTTATCGGCTATGATGCGCGTTTTCAGGGGGCAGCCTTCGCGCGACACGCCGCTCGAGCCTTCGGCTCCGAAGGCGTGCGCGTTGTGCTATCGGACGCCATCGTAACGACGCCCGCCGTTAGCTGGGGTGCCAAGCACTACGAGCTGGATGCCGGCATCGTGATCACGGCAAGTCACAATCCGCCTTCTTACAACGGATTTAAGATCAAAGGCTCGTACGGGGGCCCGGCTACGCCGGCAATGATTCGTGAGGTCGAGCGCGAGCTGGACGAGCTGGGTCTGAACATCCCGCTGAAAACCTACGAAGCCCTTGACCGCGATGGGTTCATGGAGCTCCGCGACATTCGCTCTGCCTATCTTGCCGAGCTCGGAGAACTGCTCGACCTGGACGCGCTCAAGAAATGGGGAAAGAAGATTGCCCACGACGCAATGTTCGGGGCTTCGCAGGGGCATATCAGCCAGCTATTGGGCAGCAATCAGGTTGTAGAGCTCCACGCCGAGCACAATCCCGGCTTTCATGGTGTGCCCCCCGAGCCTATCGAAAAGAACCTAAGTGATCTCGCGCAGTGCGTCACCGAGTTTGGATGTGCCGCAGGGTTGGCCAACGACGGGGATGGCGATCGCATCGGGATGTTCGATGAGAACGGCCGGTACGTATCCTCCCACGAGCTTCTCGCGCTGCTCGTTCAGTATCTGCATGAAGATCGCGGCTTGAACGGCAGCATCGTTAAAACATTCTCCACCACACACATGCTCAACAAGATGGCGGAGGCCTATGGCTTGCCTATCGAGACAACCCCCATTGGCTTTAAATACATCGCACCGAAAATGCTGGAGAGCGATGTGTTGGTGGGCGGCGAGGAGTCGGGTGGGATTGCCGTGAAAGGACATGTGCCTGAGCGTGACGGTATCTACATCGGCCTGCTCATTGTAGAGATGATGGTGAAGCGCGGGCAGCCGCTTTCCGCACTTGTCTGGGCCCTGCATGATGAGTTCGGGCCGCATCGCACGTTCCGCATTGATCTGCACACATCGGAAGAAAAGAAGCGGGCTGCACTGGACCGGCTTGAGGCCGAGGAGGGGCTGGATACCATCGCCGGTCAGCCAGTCCATTCGCTCAATACGCTCGACGGCTACAAGCACCTGACCGACGACGGGTGGCTGCTGGTGCGTCCCTCCGGTACCGAACCCGTGCTCCGCGTCTATTCGGAGGCTCCAACCGAGGAGGCCGCCGAAGCGCTTGTCCGCGACGCTATCGACCAGCTCGGGGTAGGGTAACGGTGCTTCGCGTTCGCAACACCATCACGATCGCCGCCGATCCGCAGACCGTCTGGGCGTTTTTTGCGGACGTGCCACGGGCTCCTACCTGGGTGCCAATAATGGAGTACGTGGCTCACGCTCCACCGAATGGACTGTACGAGGGCGCCGAGTATACGGAAGTGTCACGCGTCAGCTTTCAGCGTTTCACGACCACATGGGTCGTGGAGGAATGGACACCCTATCGCCGACAGGCATATTCGTCGGTATCGAGAGCCATGCAAAGCACGCTCAGCATCGAGTTTACTGAAGAACCCGGCAGTACGCTGGTTCAGCAAACCTTTCGCGCAGCGATGATGCCGGCCGCGCCGCTGGTCGGACGGATGCTTGAATACGTTTTTGGCGGACGCGTGGAGCGAGGCTTGCGGACCAGCCTTCGCAATGCAAAGGCGCTCATCGAAGAGGAAGTGCGAGTACAGTCCGGCAGAATCAGTTAAGACGGTCGTTGCCGTTGCTGCCAAACCCGGCGTCACCGCTGCTTTTATCGCCGAGGATATTCCCGGTGCCGGAGTTATCGTTATCCGAGTCCACACTCCAGCCGCGAATGGCCACGGGTATCAGGAGGAGGATTAGAAAAAGGATAATATACCACATAAAAGCAGCGGGTCGGGTCGGCGGTGAGCTTGGTTGTAGACACCGCCCCCCTGTGGATGCGTTCCGGGTCGCAACGGCCTGCGCGTTGTTTCGAGGTGTCGTCGAGTCAGATGTCGAGCCGCGGGTTCAGGAATCGACGAACTGCAGAATCGACGAATGGAGGAACTGCAGAAACGAGAAACGAGGAGTGGAGGAACTGCAGAAACGAGGAAACGAGGTGTCGACGAAATGAGGACAGCGGCGCATCGGAATGTTTTGGTTCTCTTTCAGATAGTAGCTGGCTCGAAGTGAGAACCGGCGTGTTTTCGATTTGTCGCTTCCCAACCCAGACAACCCACATACACCCCCAGACTCCCATACAGATCATTCCGCCACGACGCCCGACAGGGCCAATCCTCGATTCCTCGTCTCACAAAAAACCCCCACACCCCCAGACTCCCACACAAATCATTCCGGCACGACGCCCGAGAGGGCCAATCCTCGTCTCGTCGATTCCTCGTCTCCTCGTTTCCGAACCCTTCCTCGTCTCAAACACACGCGGTCGCTCTCGCGCCCACCTAAAAGACAGCTTCTACGTCGGACCTGAGCCTACCCCCCCCAGCTGCGCCTCAAGCTCCTCAATACTATCCCGCAGTTCCGCGGCGCGTTCGAACTCGAGGTTGTCCGAAGCCTCCAGCATTTCGGTGCGCATCTGTTCGATGAGGTCGCGCTTCTGCTCGTCGTCGAGATACTGGACGACCGGGTCGTGCACGGTCGTGGAGAGCTGCTCGGGGCTGCCGTAGTGATGGCGGGAGACGGCATCGCGGTCGCGTGATTTCTCCTCCGCGATCACGGTGCCCTTCATGATATCGTCCTTGCTCTTGGTGACGGTCCTCGGCGTGATGTTGTGCTCCTCGTTGTAGGCGAGCTGTTTTTCACGCCGCCGCTCCGTTTCGTTGATCATCCGCTCCATCGACCCTGTGATATTGTCAGCGTAGAGGATCACCACGCTGTTCACATTGCGCGCCGCGCGGCCGGCCGTCTGAATCAGCGAGCGCTCGCTGCGCAGGAATCCTTCCTTGTCCGCATCGATGATCGCCACGAGCGACACCTCCGGCAGGTCGAGGCCCTCACGGAGGAGGTTCACACCCACCAGCACGTCGAACTCGCCCAGGCGAAGCCCCCGCAGGATGTCCACCCGGTCCAGCGCGTCGATGTCGGAGTGCATCCAGCGGACCTTCACGCCATAGGAGTCGAGGTAATCGGCCAGGTCTTCGGCCATGCGTTTGGTGAGGGTGGTGACGAGCGCCCGCTCGCCTCGCTCGGAGACGGTGCGGATCTCCTCAAGCAGGTCATCGATCTGGTTCTCCGACGGCCGCACCTCGATTTTTGGATCGGGGATACCCGTTGGGCGGATCACCTGCTCAACGAACACGCCCCCCGTCTTCTCCAGCTCGTAATCGCTTGGCGTCGCGCTCACGTACACCGCCTGGTTTTGCTGTTCCTCAAACTCCTCGAACGTCATCGGACGGTTATCGAGGGCGGAGGGAAGACGGAAGCCGTGCTCCACCAGCGTTAGCTTCCGGGCACGGTCGCCGTTGTACATGGCCCGCACCTGCGGAATGGTGACATGGCTTTCATCCACCATCAGCAGAAAGTCATCCGGAAAATAGTCGAAGAGGCAGTAGGGTCGCTGTCCCGGGGCCCGCCCGGAGAGGTGGCGGCTGTAGTTCTCGATGCCGGAGCAATAGCCCACCTCTTTCATCATCTCAATGTCGAACATCGTGCGCTGCTCCAGGCGCTGCGCTTCCAGCATCTTGCCCTCGTTGCGCAGTACCGCCAGGCGCCAGCGTAGCTCCTCCTCAATCTGCTCGATGGCCCGCTCCAGCCGGTCCTTCGGCGTCACGAAGATCTTGGCCGGATAGACCGTCAGCAGCTCATCTTCCTCGCGAATCTCCTTGCCCGTCTCCGGATCGATCACGGAGACGCGGTCGACTTCATCGCCCCAGAATTCGAAGCGGTAGGCGGTGTTTTCCAGATAGGCCGGGAAGAGATCCACCACATCGCCCCGTACCCGGAAGGTGCCGGGCTGAAATTCGATGTCGTTGCGGTTGTAGAAGAGATCCACAAACTGCCGCAGCAGCTCGTTGCGCTCCACGATTTGCCCCGGTCGCACCTGTACGATCTTGTTGGCGAACTCTTGAGGCGATCCCAGACCGTAAATACTCGATACACTGGCTACCACAATCACATCGCTGCGTCCCGACACGAGCGCACTCGTTGCGCGAAGCCGCAGCCGGTCGATCTTCTCGTTGATGGCCAGATCCTTCTCGATATACGTATCCGACGAGACGATGTACGCCTCGGGCTGGTAGTAATCGTAGTAGGAGATGAAGAACTCGACCGCGTTGTTGGGGAAGAACGACCGGAGCTCAGCGTAGAGCTGCGCGGCGAGCGTTTTGTTGTGGCTCATCACCAGCGTCGGCTTCTTCACCCGCTCGATGACATGCGCCATCGTGAACGTCTTGCCCGTCCCGGTAGCGCCCAGCAGCACCTGATGCGGGTCGCCCCGGTTGATGCCCTCGGTCAGCTCCCGGATCGCGTTGGGCTGATCGCCCATTGGGGTAAACTCGGAGACTACTTCAAACGGCTGCCCCAGCGCGTCAGGACCGCGCTGGCGCTCTTCCACATGTTGTTCAAGCTGTTCCATGAAGGGCTATCTGGTACAAAGGCGGGGTGATACAACGAAGCCCGGGGGTTGGCCAGCGTTACGGTACCGGTGCGCGTGGTGGGATGTTGCGGGGGTCTCGTATTGGAGACGAGGAAACGATGAATCGACGAAACGAGGATTGTCAGACCGACGGTTCGTGCCCGGCTTGGTTGTATGGGGGTCTGGGGGTCTGGGGGTTGTGTCTTGCTTGGGAACCGAGGAATCGACGAAACGAGGAGACGAGGATTTTCAGACTGAGAGGTTGTGCCGGGTTGGTTCTGTATGGGGGTTTGGGGGTTGTTTGGTTTTGGAGATGAGGAATGGACGAAACGATGCATCAGGTCGCCCACCCGTAGAGACGACCCGGTGGGTCCTCTTGCGCTGTGTTTCGATTCCAGGCTTCAGGCTGCCCGTTCCTCCGTCCCACCATCCGGCCGGCACCCGAGCCTGTGATGTGACCATCGACCTTCACGCTACCTCGGTCCCCGACCTCGCCCGCACAAGCCGTAAATTCTCGATCCCTCGGCTCCTCCTCTCGTCGACTCTTCGTCTCCTCCACTCCTCGTCTCTTCGATTCCTCGTACCCTCCATTCCCAAATTCCCAAGCCCGCATCCCCTAAACACCTCCACGAAAAACAATCCCCACCGCTTCAAGTCTGAATTCGGTCACTGCCCCTTCTTCGAATCAACCCCTGTAGCCGTATGCCGCGCACAACACAGACGCCCCTCGCTCGCCGCACCGAACCGCTCAGGCAGAGCGACATCCGCGCGATTACGAAGATGGTGCTGGCGGTGGACGGCATCAACCTGGGGCAGGGGATCTGCGACCTGCCGACGCCCGATCCGATTAAGAAGCGCGCACAGGAGGCGATCGAGCAGAATAAGTCGATTTACACGCATTACGCGGGCATCAAGCAGCTCCGGACGCAGATTTTGGAGAAGGTCCAATCCTACAACGGCATCCCGGCGTCGTCACCGGACGAGGTGATGGTGAGCATCGGATCCACAGGGGCGTTCGTGGCCACTGTGCTCGCCCTATTCGATCCGGGAGATGAGGTGATCCTGTTCGAGCCGTTCTACGGGTACCACCGCAATATCCTGCAACTTTTTGGGGTGACGCCGCGGTACGTGCGGACGGAAGCGCCTGACTGGACTGTGGACTTCGATGCGCTGGAGGCGGCGGTGACGGAGAAGACGAAGGCCATCATCATCAACACGCCGGCCAATCCGAGCGGCAAGGTGTGGAGCCACGAGGAGCTCACCCAGCTCGTGGATCTGATGGAGCGGCACGACCTCTACGCCATCACCGACGAAATCTACGAGTACATGCTCTACGACGACCACGAGCACGTGTCGCCGGCATCGCTGCCCGGGGCGTACGATCGAACGATCACCCTGTCCGGCTTCTCGAAAACGTACAACATGACGGGCTGGCGTCTCGGCTATGCGGTGGCGCCGGAGCCCATCATCGAGAAGATGGGGCTTATTAACGACCTGGTGTTTATCTGCGCGCCGCGACCTCTGCAGCACGGCGTGACCGCCGCCTTCGACCAGATGGACGGCGCGTATCTTGACAAAATGCTCGCCGAGTACCGCACCCGCCGCCAGCTGATGTGCGAGGCGCTGGAGGCCATCGGCTTTGATGTGCCGTGGCCGCAGGGTGCCTATTACGTTTTCTCCAGCTTCGAGCCCCTGAAGCATCAACCCGGATTTGGTGATGACAAGCAGGCTGCCCAAACGCTCGTAGAGAAGGCGGGCGTCGGCACCGTGTCAGGTCGGTCTTTCTTCCAGAATCCCGAGGACGGCCGGTACAATCTCCGCTTTTGTTTTGCGAAGGAAATTCCTGAACTCGAGCGTGCGTGCAATCAACTTGTGACTGCATTTGGGTAAGGCTTGCGTTTTCGGACGTATGCCGCGAGTAGTGTAACTTAGCGGTACGTGCAATCGTAGCAACGGGAAAAGCCGAGCAACACGACGCGCCCCGATCTTATGCCTTCGTCCAACCGGTCGTTTGTAACACCTACCGTAGTAGGCCTCCTCTGTGTATTGCTGGCTGTCTTTATGATTGCCGGGGGCTCGTACAATCCGCTAAGTGCCGTGTCGCGGATGTTCTTCTTCGGACTGTCGATGGGCCCGCTCTCCTTCATACTCGTTGTGGGCGGGTTGCTGCTTGCGGGCAGCTACTTGATCAGGCGCGGTGATGCGTAGGAGGGGGCAGCCGGGCGCGGGCATCTTCGCTTCGCCGCAACGAGCAACATAAAAGGCAGACGCCCGAGTGGACGCCTGCCTTGTTGGCTTAATTGAAATGGACTGACTTACCGCTGGGCATCGCCGAGTCCGGTGTTTCCGTTTCTGCGGTGCAGAGCAGCAAGCTCATCGGCTTCGCTCCAGAACTTGATCGCCTCACGTAGCTCCGGATCGAGCTGGCGGTAGATGGGCGTAGCGACGTCGCTCCCGAAAAGCTGCTGAGCCAGGTAGCCCTTGATAAACGTCCGCAGCATATCTTCGTGTTGCGCAACCTCGGCCGTGTAAAACACACGACGCTCAGGGTCGGACTCTTCCACATCCCGAACGATTTTGAGGCCGTAGTCGCTCCGCGCCTCTTCATCGTAAGCCGGTTGCAGCATCTCCTCAATCAGTGAGGTATCGGCACTGAAGCGCTCAAGGAATTCACTCCGGCGATCACCCCACTCATCGCGAACATCCTGCTCGTTTTCCCGGAACCACTTGCGCGCATACGGGCTGAAGTCGCGCTGGTAGATAGCCTGTACGATCGGCGCCACCGTAGTGTCGGGAGCCAGTACGTGGTCCGGCATGATACCGCCACCGCCATACACCGTCCGTCCGTGGGCCGTCTCAAATCGGAGTGAATCAGGAATGCTGGCCCGGTACTCGTCCGGGTTCAACGTGGCTTCTTCCAGGGTTTCGAATTTCGTTTCCATGTATGCATCATGTCCGCCACCCTTGTAGGGGCTCTGGATGAGGCGGCCACTCGGTGTGTAATAGCGGGCGGTCGTCATCTGGAGCATGCTGCCATCGGGAAGCTCAAACTGGTTTTGAACAAGCCCCTTGCCGAAGGTGCGTTGGCCGACAACGTAAGCCCGGTCGTGGTCCTGCAGCGCACCTGCTATAATCTCACTGGCCGAGGCAGAGCGCGGATCGACCATCACGATAACGGAAGTGTCTTCAAGGCGGCCGGGCCGCTGCGCGCGAAATTCCTGATCACGAATGGTCCGACCTTTCGTCGACACAATGGTCGAGCCCTCAGACAGAAACTCGTCCAGCATCTGAACGGCCGATTGCATAACCCCGCCCGGGTTGCTTCGCATATCGACCACGAGGCGCTGCATGCCCTGCTCCTCAAGCTCGTCGATAGCTTCCATGAACTCCTCGTAGGTGGTTTGTGCAAAACGCAATATTTGCACGTAGCCGGTTTCCTCGTCGATCATGTGCGTGCCCGTAACCGAGTACATCGGGATCTCATCCCGCGTAATCGTAAAGTTGATCGGGTCCTCTATGCCAAGCCGCTTAACGGTCATCCGCACATCCGTGTTGATCTCGCCCCGCAGGCGGTCTTGGATATCCTGATTAGAGAAGCCCACAGCACTGGTATCCTCAATCCCGATGATGCGATCACCGGCACGGACGCCGGCATCTTCGCTTGGCCCCCCTTCGATCGGGGAAATAACACGGGCGGTGTCATCAACAATCTCAAACCAGATACCCACACCGCCAAACGTTCCACGATAGGACTCCTGGAGGCGCTCCACGTCAGATGCTGAAATAAACGACGAGTGCGGATCGAGCTCTTCAAGCATCTTCTTGATCGCAGCCTCACTCAACTGCTTGGCATCGACCTCATCCACGTAGCTCCTGTTGATGTGCCAGAACGCCTGCTCAATCTTCTTGAGCTCTTCCTGGGTGTTTGAGTCGAACGAACGATCAAGCTGGAATCCGAGTACTGCACCTACCACGAATAGAAACAGGGCGGGCAGAACGTAGCGTGCGGTGTTTTTCATCAGGAAAACTGGGTGACAGGGAGGATACTCCGTACAAAACGCCGGAAGCGGCACCTCGTACCTAAAATCTACCCTATGTTGAAAAAGTAAATTGCGACGATGATCCTGTAACGTCTAAATTAATGTTTATCGTATCGATATCGTTATCAGGCTCCTATGTCTGAATCAGCTGAAAACCAATCGGACTTCTTTGAACGCGTGTGGGAGGTGGTAGAAGAGATTCCCCACGGACGAGTCACCACGTATGGCGATATTGCTGAGTATGTAGGAACGCGTGCGGCTGCCCGTACCGTTGGATGGGCGCTAAATGCTGCGATAGGTTCGGGATTGCCCTGCCATCGCGTGGTGAACCGGAAGGGGGAGCTTTCAGGCAAATTACATTTTGGAGGGCCATACGTAATGGAAGATCTGTTGCGCAGCGAGGGGGTGACGTTTACAGACGACGGCCGAGTGAAGCTGGAAAAGCATCGGTGGCGACCGGGTGATACAGGTTGATCATCCGGTGGGCTAACCTCCTGATCCGTCTCGGGATGAATACCGGTGTTTCCTTCTGCAACGTTGCGAGGATGTATCGTATGGTTGCATCGAATCCGTGTGAAGATCGGGAGCACATCCTCATTTAATGCATTACAACCGTGACTTAAGTGTGGATGGCGCGATGTAGTGCTGAAGGCGGAGGCATTATGTGTGGGAACGACTGGCGCAGGTGGTTAATGATTCGTGGAAGTTGGGCGTTGTATGCCCTCGTATTTTTCTTTGTAGTGTCGGTGTTCGCGGGCTCTCCTGCTACGGCCATGTCGTCCGACGAGGCTGAGACGTACCGGGCGGGTCTCGAAGCCATTCAAGAGGCGAACGACCCCGAGCGTGCGATGGAGCTGCTGCAGGAGTTGGTTGCCACCGACCCCCTCTTTGAACTGGAGAAGCAGGGGAGCGCCGTCTTTTGGCTGGCTGAAGCGTATGAAAAAGCAGGCCACGAGCGCCAGGCGTTTATCATGCGACGGATGGGCGCGCGGGCACTTCTCGAAAACGAGGCGATCGACTGGTGGTTGGTTGATGGGTACGTGCGCGATGTTTTCCGCAATCAGCGGCATGATGAGTATGTGGTTGCCAGCGAGCTGTACATGCGGGCCCTCGCAGCTATCCCGGCCGGGGGACCGGACGAACTGCTTGGTATTGTGCGAACGCACATCGCAGCCTCGGCAGTCGTGCTGTCAGAAGCCGAGCGTGAGGAGACGCGCACAGCTCGTCCTACCGCAGAAGCCATGGATGAGGGGTGGCAGGCTCCCGAGGTGCTAACCGAGTATCTGCAGCGCTGGTGGCGCCGGGCCGACCCCGACCTCGTTACGCCGCGCAACGAGCGGCTCGAAGAACACCTGGAGCGGCTCGCAATCGCCTGGCGGGACTATCGTACCGAGGGCGAACTCGATGATCGGGGCTTTATCTTTGTCAGGCTTGGAGAGCCCCAGTTCAAGAGTGAGGTGCCGTTTGATTCCCGGCAGTTCCGCGACCGCGTCATAAATGAGATTCCTGGGGTCAGCTCGTTTGATTTTCGCGATAACGAGATCTGGAGCTTTCGTCACGTCGATCGCAACGCCACGTATCTCTTCGCCGAGAAAGAGGGCCGCTACTACGATTCAGAGGTTATGGAACTGCTGCCGCGCCGCCTGCAGCGAGGCTTCAGCACGTCGGCGCGTGGCACGCGGGATGCCGAAGGACTCGTCTACGCGTTATATGAGGTATACCAATCGCTCTCGAACTACCAGGTTGAGTACGGAACGCGATTTATGGATATCGCCAATTTTGCGCACGACCTGGATATGCGCCGGCTGTATGATACCAACATCGATATTTCTCCTGAGCGACCCTCAACTGTGGCGTCCAGGGAGACCTCGCGCGCACGGACGGAAGACAAATGGTTCGCTGAACAGCGGGAGAGAACAGTGCCGGACTCGCGCTCCTTCGTACACGAAGACCTCGAATCATGGCCGTTTGAAGTTCGCACTGCTCGTTTCCTGACGGAAGAAGGCGAGACGCGGACGGAGGTCTACTGGGCGCTTGATGCTCGCGGCATGCAGGAGGAGGAGTTTCGCGTAGAGCGCCTCGGCCTTGAACTGACCGACGTGCCGGCAGAGCGGCTGCTTCAATCCGTAATAGCCCAGCGGGATGGCGATTATGTCCTTCAGGCTGATAGCGAGGAGCTCTACAAAGCAGTTCTCAATAATCAGGCCCCTGATCAGGAAAACTGGGTCAAGGGATCGACCTCCTTTACCAACGAGGTAGAAGACCCTAATGAACCATTCCATCTGGCCCTGCAGTGGAACGGCCACATTCTTCTTGATGAACCTGAAGACGGGCCGCTCACCGGTGACGCGGCAGGACCGCTCACGAGCATCACCCGGCATACCGTCGACTCCCTGTATGCGTTGAATGGTGATACAGGTACGTTTGAGATGAGTGACCTTAAGCCCGTGCGCCTGACGAACGGCCTCGCTGATCTCGATGCTGCCCAACCCTACCCGTTCCATACACTACAGGACGGCTCCGAGTTGGGACTCTACTTTGAGCTTTACCACCTCGCCATGCCGGATGAGGAGCCGGCGCAGTATACCATTGAGTACGAAATCCTGCGCCATCGGCAACGAGGACTGCTTGCCCGGACCTTCACAGCTGACATTCCTGACCGAACCGTGACCACCCTCGAGCAGGAAAGCGGCACCTCCCGAACCGATGAGCTCATCATGATTGACTGGAAAGAGGAGTGGGACGAGGGAACGGTGCA
>SLED01000078.1 GCA_007124945.1 Salinibacteraceae bacterium
ATCTCGTTGGCGAACGCGCTACCGTAGCCGCTACTCCCGCGCGGGTTGGTGTACAGCACGAGGTAGCCGTTGGCCGCGTGCTCCTGCCAGCCGTAGTTGAAGCCCACGCCGTACATCGCGTGCGGCCCGCCGTGAATCACCAACATCAGCGGATAGGTCTCGTCCGGATCGAAATTCGGTGGCTTCACCACCCAGCCCTGAATGTCGAGATCATCCACCGAGGTGTACCACAGCTCCTCCACCTCGCCAAGCGTCACATCCCGCAACAGATCCTCGTTCATCGCCGTCAGGCGCTCCATTTGGTCAGGGCGATTGGGATTCAGCAGGTAGATATCGCCCGGCTCGTGGAACGAGGTTTTGGTGGTGGCGAGGCGGCCGTTATCGCTGATCGAACCGATGTTGATCTGATGTACGCCTTCCGTCACGCGCTCCACGCCGCCATTCACCGAAACGAAATGCACGTTGCGGTTGCCTTCATTATTCGCAGCGAAGTAGAGGCCGCTTCCGTCGGGCGCCCAGGTGAGGTTACTCACCGACCGGTCAAAGTCGCCGGAGATGACGCGCGGGTTGGAGCCGTCGCTATCCATCAGGTAGATCTTCCGGTTGCGGTAGGTGTCCTCGTGGAATTCGTCGCCCATGTAGGCGATGTGCTGACCATCCGGCGAGGGAAGCGCGCCCGAATCGGGGCCGCGTCGATCCGTTAGTTGCCGGATCTCCCGGTCATCCACCGACACCGCGTAGATCTCGCTATGGCGCCACTGCAGCTCGGCATCCTCCTCGCGGAGAGATGAGAAGACAAGCTCCTCACCGTCAGCCGTCCATTCGCCGGCGGAATGGTTCCAGTCACCGTCGGTGAGCTGTCGCACCGCACCGCCATCCGCGGATACCACGAAGAGATGCGTGTACGTGTCATCCACATACCCCTGGCGGTCGCGGCGGTAAACCGGACGCTCGACCACCTTCGGAGGGCTGGTCCACTCCGCGCCATCGGGACGGGACGGCATGTTGATGGTGAGGTCAACGGATGTTTTCACGGCTCGATTGAAGGAAATGTACTTCCCGTCCGGCGACCAGCGGATGTTGGAGGGCGACTTGGTCATCCGCGTGACCTGACTCGTGGCGCCCTCATCATCCATCCAGCGGACGTAGATCTGATTACCTTCGGGCTCACCCTCGGCCAGATATGCGATGCGCGTACCGTCGGGCGACCACCGCGGGCTTGAGCCTTCCGCCAGAAACCGCTTGCGCTCGCCGTCGACATCCATCACCCAGATTTCGGATTGGCGCGCGTCGTTCTTCTCGTCGATCCATCCGCGGGTGTAAACAATCGTGGAGCCGTCAGGGGAAATCTGCGGGCTGCCTGCAGACTGCAGGTCCCAGTACATCTCAAGATCCAGCACCTTCGCATCTGCGCCGGTATTCTGCGCGTGGGTGTCCGGTTGTAAGAAAAGAAAAAGGCCCGCGGCTACAAGGCAAACCACGGGCAGCTTAACGAATGAAGCAAAGTGCATGATATAAGGTGGGGCTGATGTGAGTGCTTCGTGAGGGGACGGACTCTAATCTACCGTACGTCCGACAGAAACGCTATTTACCGGCTTTCTCAATGTGCTCGAAAACCAGAAAAGGATACTGCGGTTGGAAGATTAACCTGCTCACAATCCGTGCTCTCAGTTATTGGGTGTCAAGCAACAGAGAGATCACACGAGTTGCGCATCCGCGGAATCGACACGGATGCCTATACGCGGTGCGCGCATTACGATAGCGAGCGTGACATCATCGCGATCAGGTTTCGGTGCTGCGGTGTCTACTATCCTTGCCACGCGTGTCACGAAGCGCTTGCCGATCACGCGGCCGAGCAGTGGCCGCAGGAGCGCTTCGGCGAACACGCCGTGCTGTGTGGAGCATGCCGAAAGACGCTCTCCATCCGCTCGTATCTGGACTGTGGCCACGTTTGCCCACACTGCAGCGCGGAGTTCAATCCGGGATGCGCCGCTCACCACGAGCTGTATTTCGCTATCGACAACTGATCCTCATTCGACGGCACATCTCTTGCCCGGATGATGTAACACGCCGGTTGAGTGCCGCCACAGATTAGTGCGCCACCGGTTTCTCTGTTCATGCCTCGGGATTTCCTCTTACGTTGCTATGCCGTACCGCCTGCTTACCATCGCCGCGCTATTTCTGGGTTTGTTGATGTGGATGGCGCCCTCCGACGCGACGGCGCAACAGGGTCGCTCTGGCACAGCTACTATCGTCGGTACGGTTACGGATGCGGATACCGGGGAGCCGCTGGAAAGCGCAAACGTATTCATCGCCAACTCGCAGATCGGTACGGCCACCGACAGCGACGGTCGCTACCGGCTCGACAACGTGCCGCTGGGAGCGCAGCGCCTCTTCGTCTCGAGCGTGGGCTACGACGCCGAAGCGCGCAACCTGAATCTGCGCGAGGCCGGCATGGAGATGATCGACTTCGAGCTCACCGAATCGGTTGTGGATCTGGACGAAACAATCGTGACGGCCGAGCGGGACGACGAGTGGCTCGAACGGCTGCAACGCTTCAAACGCCTGTTCATCGGTGAGACGCCCAATGCGGAAGAGACCGAACTTGTGAACCCGGAGGTGCTCGACTTCACGCAGAGCATGACAAACTTCCGCGCCTTTGCCGATGAGCCGCTCGAGATTGAGAACCACGCGCTTGGCTATCGGCTGACGTACTTCCTCGAAGAGTTTGAGGCCACGCGCAATCGCACGCGCTGGGACGGTGAGCCACTTTTCGAAGAGATGGAAGGTACCCCCGAGCAGGAGGCTGAATGGGCCGAGCGGCGGCGCGAGGCGTTCCTCGGATCATTCCATCACTTAATGCTCGCGCTCATTTCGAATCGCGTGGAGGGGCAACGATTCCAGCTATACCTGCGCCCCGGTGCCCAGACGCAGCAGGTGGCTGATGGCGCCTTCGGCTCGATGCCGGAGCTTAGCGGGCAGCGCTACCCGATCGATGATCTTAGCGAGATTATGGAGCCGGGCGAAGCGGCCGAGGAATGGATTCTGGACTTCCGTGGTGCTGTGGAGATCGCCTACATGGGTGCTGAGGAATCAGACGAATACCGCGAATGGATTGCTCGCAACACCGGCGATCGGCGCATCCGCACGGGCTCGCGCTTTCAGACGTCACAGATCTGGCTCGAACGCGGTCCCGCCACCATCGACTACAAGGGCGACATCGTGGATCCCTACGGCGTCACCCGCTCCGGCTACTTCGCCTACAAACGCATCGCCGACCAGCTACCGAAGGAGTACCGGCCGAATTGAGTGTGGGAGAATGGGGGTGTGGGGTTTTTTGTGAGACGATGAAACGAGGATTGGGTGCGTAGCGGCGCACGGCGTGCGTCGCCTACCAGCGGGAGGGTGCGCGGAGATCGGCTCGGGTGTGGGAGTGTGGGCGTTCTCCTGTTCGGAATCGAGGAAACCAGGAATCGAGGAGGCGAGGAATCAAGGAATCACCCACCTCCTTCAAACCCGTCAGCCTGAGCGCAGGATCGCCCCGCGATCCGAAGACGATGGCTACGCTGTGTGGGCCTGGCATCAAGGAAACGGCGGAGACGCCACTGCATGGGGACGTGGACTACGGTTGATGGCCTCGTAGTGCGTAGAGGCGGTCGAGGCGCTCTTGCGCACGTAGTACGCGGGCGTGGTCGGGGCCGAGCGACGTGAGAAGCGTGGCGTGGCTTTCGACGAGGAGCGGCTCTGCCTCCGCATAGCGGCCGGCTTCAGTGAGGCTTGCACCCAACCTGCTCCGCAAATCCGGGACCTGCCAGTGATCCTCGCTCCACCTATTGATGGCGAGAGCTATGGCCTCGCGCAGCAGGGGTTCCACCTCAGCGGGGCGTCCGGTTTCCATCAACAACCCGCCGAGCCCGGTGAGGGCACCTATCATTGTCGTATTGCCTTCAGGGAAAAGTGTGCGGTTGAGCGTGAGGCTTTGGCGGTAGTGGTGCTCGGCATCGGTCAGTGTGCCGGCGGCGTGTAGCGCAGCAGCAAGAAGGGAGTGGAAGGACGCCACATAGGGATGCTCGGCGCCCATCGTGGCCTTAATGATCTCCAGCGCACGCCGAGCGATGTCTGCCGCCTCCGCGTGGTCCCCCAATGCGTCCAGGATGCGACTCAGAGTTGCCATGCTCGCCGCCGTCGCGAGGTGCTCCTCGCCAAACACATCGATCCGCATGGCGAGTCCCCGCCGCGCGAAGGGCTCAGCCGTGGCGTACTCACGCTTGAGCCAATACAGATGCGCCAGCGTGCTCAATGAATGTGCCACGTCGGCGTGGTGGCCATCGTACAGACGCTCGCGCATGGCCAGCGCTTCCCGGTAGTATGCCTCCGCTTCGTCGAACGCACCCTTATCACCGAGCACCATAGCCAGGTCATTGAGGCTTGTCGCCACGTCACGATGATCTTTCTCGAAGTGAGCCTGTCGCACGCTCAGCGCCCGCCGGTAAAGGGTCTCGGCAGCATCGAGGTCGTCCTGTTCGTAACGCAGGCCGGCGATATGACTAAGCGTACTCGCTGTTTGTGGGTCTGCCTCTCCAAATTGAGTCGTACGAATGGCCAGTGCTCGCTGGTATAGCGCATCGGCCTGCTCAAACTTGCCCTGACGGAAAAGCACCCATCCCAGTCGGTGCAGGGTAGCCGCAACGACCGGATCGTCTGGGCCCTGGTGTTCTTCTTGGATCGTAAGGGCTGCCCGATAAAGCGAATCGGCTGTAGCATAGGCTCCTGTTTCGTAACGCAGACCTGCCAGGCTACTCAGGCTGGCTGCCACATCAAGTGGCGGCGCATCCGGCAGGGTGCGACGAAGCGTGAGCGAACGCTCCAGCAAGGGATCGGCCGCATCCAGGGCGCCAACCGTCAGGTACACCTCGCCCATCACCTGCATCATGCGCGCCTGCACAGCGGGTTGACCAGTGAGTTCGCGTTCGATGCGCGCAGCACCCTCATCCAGCAGCATACGCGCCGTCACCTCTGTCCCGCCCGTCTCGCTTGGGTCCGACATGGCGAAGAGATCTTGCAGGAAACCGGAGACCTGCGTAGCCGTGACGGCTTCCAGCTGGGCCCTGTCACGCTCCTGCGCGAGCTGCGTCGTGTAAAAGCTAACGAGCGCCGCGATCAGCACGAGCACGGCCGCTGTGGTCGTGACGCCGGCACGGTGGCGCTGTATAAATTTGCGTGTGCGGTAGCCGGCCGTATCGGGCCGAGCCTGTACCGGGCGGCCGTCCACGTGGCGTTGCAGATCAGCCGCCAGGGCTTCGGCAGAGGCATAGCGACGTTCAGGCTCTTTGCGGAGGGCTTTCAACACGATGGTGTCGAGGTCGCCCTTTAGCTGGCGCTTCCGATTAGCAGGCGCCGCCATCGACGGGAGCCGCGGCGGTTGCGAACTCACGATCCGTTCAATCTCGGCCGGGGAGCACCCAGAAAAGTCGAACGGCCGTTCCCCAACCAACAGCTCGTACAGCACGATACCAAGGGCATACACGTCTGTCGCCGTGCTCACCGGCTCGTGGCGGAGCTGCTCCGGCGCCGCGTAGGCTGGCGTCATCACCGCATGGCCCGTCTGGGTGAGGGCCGGATTGTTCATCGGATCGCCTATCGCGTGATCCACACCCGAGAGCATCTTGGCGATACCGAAGTCGAGCAGCTTTACCTGGCCATCGCTCGTCACGAGGATGTTGGCTGGCTTTAGATCGCGATGTACGACGAGCTGCCGGTGTGCAGACTGCACGGCGTCGCACGCAACGCGGATGAGCTGAATCCGCTCCTCGATAGTGCTGCCGTGCGCCTCGCAATACTGATCGAGTGGCACGCCGTCGATGTACTCCATCGCGAAAAACGGTCGGCCGTCTTCCGTGAGGCCTCCGTCGAGCAAGCGAGCGATATGTGGGTGCTGCAGGCGAGCCAGGATCTGTCGCTCGCTCTGAAAGCGCCGCACGATCTGCGCAGAGCCCGCGCCGTTGCGGATGAGCTTGAGGGCCACCTGCTGCTCAAACTGACCATCGGCGCGCTCAGCCAGAAAGACGGCCCCCATGCCGCCATGGCCCAGCGGCCGCACGATGCGGTACGGCCCTACCCGCTCGCCCGCAGCGGGCAAGATACCTTCGGGCAGCAGATCGGCCGGAAGGACCATGGCGTCCAGCGCCAGGCTGTCGAACAGCGGATGCGCATCGGCGTCCGCTGCCAGCAGCGAGCGTACCTCAGCGAGCAGATCGGGGTCGTCCTTACAGGCGGTCTGCAGGAAGGCGTCTCGCGTGGTCACGGGCTGCTCCAACACCGCGTTGAAGAGAGCATTGATTTGCGTCCATCGGGTTGCATCCATAGCCATTACCGGCTGGTGTTGGCAGGAAGTACCGGTGTAGGAAACGGAGGCCCTTCCTGCAAAGGCTTCCCTCGACCGCTATGTAAATACGCAGCAAAACGTCCTGCAGCCGATCATGCGGGCGGGTCGGTTGACGGTTTACTGCTGGCCGCGTCACGCCCGAGCTCGCGACTCAGCCATGCGCGCGCCAGGCGCCAGTCGCGCCGCACCGTAGGCACCGATATCCCCAGCGCCTCAGCGATTTCCTTTTGCGTGAGCCCACCGAAGAAACGATAGGTGACTACCTTCGCCTGCCGCTCGCTCAGCTGTTCAAGTCGCTGCAGGGCATTGTCCAGGTCGATGAGCTCTGCCGCATGCACAGCTCGGGGTGCCATCCCGTCCTCGAACGTAGCTACGGGGGCACCGCCGCCGCGCTTCAGCGCGTTGCGCCTGTGGGCATGGTTTATCAAGATACGCCGCATCGACAGCGCCGCCACGCCGAAGAAGTGGGCACGGTTCTGCCACGTCATCCGCTCCTGCTGCACAAGCTTTTCGTATGCCTCGTGCACGAGGGCCGTTGTGTTCAGCGTGTGGTTGGCCCGCTCGTTGCGCAGCTTATGGCGGGCCAGAGCACGCAGCTCGTCGTACACCTGGGGTAACACCGCATCAATGACCGTGCGATTACCCCCGGTCAGATCATCCAGTAATGCTGTGAACGGTTGTGACATGGGCCCACACAGCGCTGTGACGTCGGTGTTTATGATAACTTCACAATATACACCATTGAAGCAGAGGAAGCAACTATTTCGTGCACGGTGGCCGGCAGGATGTACTGTTTGTGCGTCACTCGGACCCGCTCAATAGCGGTGCACCGCGCGGGTGCTTTACATAGTTCACGCAAGCGCCCGCCAGTGGACGGACTATACACTTTTGTTAAGATATTGTTAACTGTTATCGATTGGGGTGCACTTCGAGGCGTTAGTAACTGAGGGTCGGCCGGATAGGACGTCTCCTCATCTGCCACTACCCTTAACAAAGCCACCACACGCTCATGGTTACCCTCCGAAATCTACTCATGCTTGCTATCCTCACCGTTGTCCTCACGGCCTGTGATACGAACGAACTCACCGGTCCGGACGATAGCGCCGACACCACCATCCTCGAAAACTTCCTGACTGCGGCCAACTGGACAGCCACGCTTGACGGCGGCACGGCTGACGTCAGGAAATCGGGCGACGCGCTGATCCTACGTTACGATGTGACCGAGAAGTTAGATAATTCGAGGAATCACCGCATTACGAAGTTTGAGATGCATGCGGATTTTACCGGCACCATATCGTTTGACTGGGAATATTCCGGCAATCACGGGCTCGCATTTGCAGCTGCAAGCCTGGAGAACCGCGGAACTCGATCCGATGTACTGGTAGACGAGCAGCAGACCGTTGGATCCTTCATTTACACGGGAACGGGCTCCATGGTGGTCAGAGAGAGACAACGCTTCGTGCTGTTGGTGGGCGCCCGGAGTTCCCGACATCGCCCGATGCAAGGCACCGTGAAGCTGACCAATATCCGGCTCCTGCCCTAATCGACTCCGGTTATGGCACGCGAATGGCGCCTACGCCCACACCCTGTGCCCGTCTCGGCTGCATCAGCCGGGGGGCATAGGGGGGGCGTTTTTGCGTATTGGGGTCTGTTTGATCGGGGGTCGAGGAGGCGAGGAAAAGAAGAGGCAAACGCACTCGTCCTCCTGAGCGCAGGCATGCCCTCAACCGCGATTGAGGGATCGCCCCGCGATCCGAAGACGAAGGGGGGCTATTGCGTGTGGGCGTATGGGGGTGTGGGGGTCCTGAGGGGCAGGCAGCGGGGCTTAGGAGTCGAAGAGCCGAGTCGACGCTACGGCATGGGGATGGCCGGTCCATGGCTGCTGCTCTCGGGCTGTGTAGAGGCGGTCGAGGCGCTATCGCGCTCTTTGTACGCTGGCATGGTGAAGCCGAGTGGATGCCACGCAAGCGCCTGCCCGTGGGTGGGTTCTATCCTTGTGTTAAGATATGGTTAAGGGTTATCGGCCGGGTGGCACTTCGAGGCGTTAGTTACTGAGGGTCGGCCGGATAGGGCGTCTCCTCATCTGCTACTACCCTTAACAAAGCCACCACACACTCATGCTTACCCTCCGAAATCTACTCATGCTTGCTATGCTCACCGTCGTCTTCACGGCCTGTGATGCGAACGGACTCACCGGTCCGGACGATAGCACCGACACTGCCATCAGCAGAGGCTTCGTCGGCAACTGGGCAGCGTCCAACTGGACCAAGACCGGGATTCAGGACGGCAATACTACCGTCACAGGTTCGACCGATTCACTGTTTTTAGCCTACAGCGTAAATCTGAATCACATCAGCGCTGGCGTGTCACCCCGCACCGCCACCTATCGGGTGACCGCGCCGAACAGCGGCACCGTAGCGTTTGACTGGGAATATACCGGCTATCACGCGTACTTCCACGCATTTGCAGAACTCAGGGTACGTGCCGGATCGGAGTCTACGATCATGTTCGATGATACGTCACGTGGGCACTTCACTTTCACGGGGTCAACCTCCATCGCAGTCCGACAGGGGGACTCCCTCGAGTTTCAGATCGGCGGCAGAAATGCCGACAGTGATTCCCGTCTGGACGGCAGCGTGAAGATCACGAATTTCCGACTGCTGCCCTAATCGACTCCCCCTTTGGCTATTCACCCCAACGCTCAGACCCATGAAAATGAATTTCGACGATGTCCCGCCTACCCACTCCGCACGTTGCCGGGCAATCCGCCCACGAACGGATCACCGTACATCGGTTGCCGGATACATCACCGCCGCATTGCTACTACTGACCGCACTGATGCCCATCCATAGCGCAGCCCAATCGCTTACCGATGATCTATCCCTATCCTTTGGTGTAGCGGCCGGGACAGCGCCGCAGTTTACGTTGGGCACCGAGGAGGGCTCGGGCGGGGCCCTCCTGCTTTTCGGAGACCTACAGTTCCGACAGATTATCGGACAGGTTTCCTTCACCTCCATCACGGGAGAGACCATCGGCCACGGTACACGGCTGGACAATGCCTGGGCCCTCCACGGAGCGCTGGGCTATAGCATCCCCATCATTGATCGGATGGAGATCCCGATCCTGGCTACCGTGGGTGGGATGTCCATCGATTATGGCATCTTCCCTGAATCATCCTTTACCGACGTGAACATACAGGTGGGCGTGACCGTGGCTCCCAGGTATGCAATCACCGAGTGGTTCTCCTTGATCGGCACCGTGCGTTACATGCAGGGTATCGTACTGGAGACCGGAAGCGAGCAGATTGATCTGGTAACGGCAGCGCTGGGGGTGCGGTTTACGGTGCTGTAAGCAAGGCACGCGAATAGCGCCTACGCCCACACCCTGTGCCCGTCACGGCTTCATCAGCCGGAGGCGTATAGGGGAGGGCGGTTGGCGTAAGGGGGTGGATGTGTGGGATTTCGTTGACTCGGAGACGAAGAAACGGCGAGCTTGCACGCCGCACCCTCGTCAGCCTGAGCGCAGATTGGCCGGAGCCGAGAGACCCGGGTGTGGGAGTTTGGACGTCTGTGAGTTTCGGGGTGTTTTCGGTAAGACGACGAAACGAGGAATCGAAGAGACCAGGAATCGAAGAAACGACGAGCTTGCACGCCGCACCGCACCCCGCACCTTCTCCGTCAGCCTGAGCGCAGATCGGCGGAAGCCGATCGAAGACGAAGGCGGGGGCTCGGGATACGATGAACCAAAGAAACTAACATTCGAAGCCGCACCCTCCTCGTTTCTTCAATTCCTCGAACCCTCGATTTAAACGAACCCACGATCCAGGCGCACACCTAAACCGCCCGCTCCGCCTCCAGGATCTCCGCCATCTCCCCGCCGATCTCGCGGATGGCCCAGTCGACGTAGCCGGGATCGCGGTCGATGACCTGATCGATTGGCTGGCCCTTGTACTTGCCGAAGGCGAACAGAATGGCGTCGCCGTCCTGCTTGAGCTTGCGATCGGCGTCGAGGTAGGGGTGGCGCACGGTTCGGACCACTTCAGGGAGCGGCCCACTCAGTTCATGCTGCTGCAACTGACCGCTGAGCACGCGGATGGTGGCATCCACGTCAGTGAGCGCGCGGTGCTCCTGATGAAACAGCATGCCCGTGTAGTGCTGCACGGCGCGCTCCAGCGAATGCGGCACGTACTTCCGGAAAATGTGGTACGCGTCCAGCACCTGCCGATCCGATGGGCCGGGCAAGGGCCGCCCGATACGCTCGTACGCGCTCTTTAGCATCGGCATATCGAAGCCTGCGGCGTTGTAGCCAGCCAGGTCGCTGTCCTCAAAATAGAGCTCCAAGTCATCCACCAGATCCGCAAACGCGGGCGCATCCTCCAGCATATCCGGCGTGATTCCGGTTAGCTCTGTGATCTCCTCCGGCAACGGAATACCCGGCTTCACCAGACTCTGAAACGACCGCACCTGCCCGCGTGGCGTCACCTGCATCAGACCGATGTCGATGATCTCGTCGGTATCGGTATCCACTCCGGTCGTTTCGAGGTCGAACACCGTAAGAGGACGCTGAAGGTCGAGACGCTGCAGGAGTTGCTGGATGTGCGCTGCCGGCATACGGGAAAAGGATGATTGGTTTTCAGAAGCGACCGCCCCGCTCACACCTTCTCTTTCAGCACGCGCTGGAGCCGAGCCGCAAAAACGGGTGCATTGGGAAGCGTTAAGATAACCGGATTCTTGCGGTTGTCCAGTGTCAGGCGAACGGTATTATCTTCAAGCGACAGTTCCTCGTCGAGCACACGGTTGAGTCGGTAGCTGCGGGATCCGTCGTCGATGAGCATTATGCGGCGCTCCGTGAGGAGGATCCGGCCATCGATGTCTGTTTCGTAGCCGATTTCTTTGTACTGAATATTATTTCGCTGAAAACGGCGTTGCACGCGCGAGACGAGCTGGCGACCCTCGCCATCAAAATAGCACGTTTCCCCGCGTTTCAGACGGATATCTGTTTCGACCGGTGCCAGGTCACCTTCCATCTCTTCGCGCAGCGTTCCCATCACATCGAGCGTCTGCAGCTCAGCCCCGATCACGGATACATCCAGAGCCAGTCGCTCGGCAAGCTGGCGGAGGGCCCCCTCCTCTTCACTCGTAAGTTGATGATCTGCGAGCAGCGCGTCAAACAGCGCCTCAAAGGCGTCGGCCTTCATCGCCTGTCGCAGCTCCAAAGGCATCAGCGAGGCCTCTTCAAACGCCTGGAGATCTTCCGCCGTGACTACGTCGTCGTCCTCGACCGTCCGCGCAACGAGTGCCTCAAACACCTGAAACTCGAGCCACACGCGCTGCGCCTCGCCCAGTCGCTCGGCGTGTGGTGTATTGAGCGCCGGGCGCGGGTCGTCACGTTCATCCAGCGCCTCCAGGGCACGCTGTAGCTCAGCCCGCGCCTTGTCGTTTCTCCAGTTTGCAACCCATCCGTACCCGAGCGCAATGAACGGAAGGGTGAGCGCAAAACCAAGTACCACCGGCCCCAGGTACCCTCCAATCACGATACCAATCAGAGACACTCCCAACCCGATCGCCGTCTGGTTCCACGCCGATGGGAGCTCCGGCTCCTGCACCGGAGGAAGCTCAACAGGCTCAACCGGCGGATCAAACGTGAGGCCGGTATCGACGAAGTACTCGATCGCACCGCCCTGTTCGTCCTGATCCTCCGCCAGTACCGACACGCCACCATCAGAACGCTGAGCTCGCTGCTCACGCGCCTTTCCGAGTTGCTCCCGAAAGTACAACCCGTGCCGCCCACCATACACGTAGGCTCCATTCTTATTGATGCCCAGCCGAGCCCCTGTAACGCCAGCCGACACGCCAAGCCCTCCCTTCGATAGATTCAGCCGAATCGGACCGGCGCTAAATGCCTTGCGGATAAAAAAGCCCATGCGTGCTCAGGGGGAAGTAACATCTCAGATCAAAAGAGCAGCGTTCAAATGCGTAAGCCCGGACCACGGTTCGATACTCTCCACATCCACATCTGACCTCACCCGCCCATCCGTACCCGTTCAACAGAAGCGGGACGTACGATTGCTCAGGCGAGCGATAGGTTGCTACAGCCATGCAGGTTTCGCGGAGAGATCCTACAGTCCAGATGTCGTCGTTTCTACGCTCGGATCGTACTCGCGCGGGTGCATGAGGAGCTGATACAGAAGATTATCCGTAAAGCTCGGATCACTCGTCATGTCCACGTGACCGGCGAAAAAGAAGGTCACGTGAGACCAGTCAATGGGTGAATTAAGAAAGGACGTCCATTGCGCGCCCACCCGCTCATCCATCAGCGCGCTTGTGCGAAGGACCGTACCATCGCCAGCAGCTTCTGAATATTTCAAAAGCTCACCGGTTTCCTCCTCAAACGAAAGTTGAGCAAGCGTTTGTTCGGCGTCTCCCGCCATCAGCTGCAGATCAAGCCCTGTCGGACGGCTCGCAGGCTCGTCGATTGCGCGGTTGAATTGCTCAGCACGGTTCAGACTTTTCTTAAGATGCTCCACGGCTATTCTGTAACGTGTGGCCGCATTCTCAACGTCCGGTAGGAGCGTGGCCAGTACGTCGCGTTGCCCCGGATCGGCAAGTCCCCATTGGTTGTCGATCCAGAAGTCCGCATCATACAAGCCGCTCACCGCGCGGTCGGGGTTTGCGGCATCGACGAGCGCACCGTGCCGGTCGCGGGGCATCAGCTGGTAAAGTGACGGAAACGTGCCAATAAGCGCCGCCGGATACGTAGGGGTGATGGGAGACGTTTTCTTGCCATGCACCAGATCCCAGACGGCCTGTGCCGACCCTGCGTTGGGCGTTCCCACCAGGATCACGCGCTCTACATGCTCGGCACCAGCCCACGTAACATCCGGTGTTGAGCCATCGGCGGGCAGGTCCTCATCTCCGTACCGCAAGAAATACCGGGTAAGCAAGCCACCCATCGAGTGCGCGACGATATCGAACTTGATATCGTAGTCCTCCACGCCAAAACGACTCTTGTACTCTCGTTGCAGATACGCCCGCGTTTCCTGGATAAACGCGTGGAGTCGGCGGGCATTCTCTACATTATCGCGGCGCCAATCGTAGTCGAACTGAAAGCAGGTGAAGTGGTCCTCGCCGTAGTCGATTTCCCCGAGTGCTCCGTCGGCCTCCTGATATCCACCGATGCCAAGCGTTCGGAGGATATCTACATACGCATCCAGCTGAATTGGCAGGCCCAGAAAACGAGTACGCACTTCTCTAAGCGCACCATCTGGATAAACCTCATCATGTAGATCGGCGAGCGACACGCCCTCTTCCATAGGAAGGGATGCCATACGAGCACCAGCCGGGTCTCGCGGGTTCGCATACTCGCCCGTGAACGCGCCCCACACGAGCGTATCGGTGACAGAATCTTTTAACCGAGAACCAAGGATTCCCGGAATCAGAATAACGGGATTCCGGTCTATCCCATGATCTTGAGCCGATTGGTTGTAGAGCTCTGGAAGATCGGCGGTGGGGCTGGTCGAGGAG
>SLED01000353.1 GCA_007124945.1 Salinibacteraceae bacterium
GAGACCAGTGGTACTGGAAGGGCAGCTTTGTTAAAACACTAAGCGACGAGGCGATTCGAAAGCATCGCAGGTTTGGACATGTACCAACACCACAATCTGCCATGCATCTGTATCCGATAGACGGCGCGGCCCATCGCGTTCAATGCGACGAAACCGCCTGGTACCACAGAGATGCCACCTGGTCGATGGCAATTATGGGGGTCGATCCCGACCCGACAAATCGCTCCCGCATTACCCGATGGGCACGCAACTACTGGCACGCCCTCGCCCCACATTCAGCCGAAGGCGCGTACATCAATTTTATGATGGAGGAAGGTCAGGAACGGATCCGGGCAACCTACGGCGACAACTATGAACGACTACAGCAGGTGAAGGCCACATACGATCCCGACAACTTCTTCCACGTGAATCAGAATATCGATCCGGCTGGATAGGCTCGAACATGGCGAGGGGAGGCGCGGAGCGAGTTTTCATCCCCGGAAATCTTCTCGGTCGGCCCCTGGTCGCCTCATGTTCTCTAATGCGAATGTATTCGACCACAAAGATCCGCTCAGTTACTGACCTGCCCTGCCCGACTAGCTCCCTGGCAAAGCAGAGTGTAGGGGTATCGCCTCTGCGGCGATGATTCCTTCTTTCTGTTGTGAATGTAACGAATGCAGCGAGAGGGGAATACCGTGAGCGACCGTATGCTTTTTTTGGGCTTTTCTTGGTGGCGCTCCCCAAAAGCCACCCTGAGCCCTGTACATCCGATGTAGCTTCCATGCAGCTTCGGATTGTGCCGATCTACTGCGACCCGATTGTATCTGACAGCCATTTCGCTGAGGAGAGAAGGTATCTGACCCACCCACAAACAAGCTGATTTAGCCATGTTTACAGTCACAGGAAGGAATTCGATCGTCGCACTGTTTATTCCGTTGTTGCTGGTGTTCAGTGCGTTCCTGCTTGAAAAGCCAGCGGAAGCGGCGGTAATCCCCTCGGATGAAGAAGCCACCGCGTGGTCCTTAAACGCCACCGCCATTGAGGCCTGCACCTGCCCGATGTTCTGCCAGTGCTATTTTAACCCGGAACCGGCGGCGCACGGACATGGCGAGCATGGTGATGAGGAGCTTTTTTGCCGGTTTAATATGGCCTGGAAGGTGAACAGCGGCCACTATGGCGACACCGATCTGGAAGGGGTGCTATTCTGGATTGCCGGTGACCTGGGGGATCACTTTGGCGACGGCACGGGCGACTGGGCCGTACTGCACTTTGATCCGTCCGTTACGGAGGCTCAGCGCGAAGGGCTTGTCCAGATCCTCGGCCCGCTCTTTCCGATCGAATATGGATCCTTCGAGATAAAAGAAGATGAGCCAATCGAATGGAGGGCCGACACGCAAGAAGCCGTAGCGCTTCTGCGGGATGGCGACGCTGCTGAGATGCACCTGATCCATCCGCCAACAGCGATGTCGGGCGAGGAAGAGGCGTTGGACACCAACGTCCAGTACTGGGGTGCACCGCGGCACGACGGGTTTGTCCTGATGCCGAATGAGGTCCAGGCATACCGTCTGGGTGATAAAGCCTTTGAGTCCAACGGTACGAACGGCTTTATGATAACCGTCGATATAAACTCGGGCGATGTCTGAGGTTGACATCTTCTCGCCGGGGCAATACTCCGGCGATATAAGGGGGGTAGCGGCTCTTGTCTACTCGACGATGAGCCGCTACCCCCTTTTGCTTAAATGTAAAGACCGGAGAAAGACAAAAATCGCACGAGTAATCGACCGGACGTATTTGGCTTTACATAGTGCGGAGCAGACCGGTGGAGAAATTCCCGTTGCGGCATCAGGCGGGAAGTCATTCTACACCATCTGCAGACCGTTTTTGTATCTCTAAACAAACGTCCCACGTGTGCCCATGACTATCAAAACGTTCGTCCAAAGCACCGCATGTGTCGTTTTCTTCGCCTTCGTTCTGCTGTTGAGCGGTCTTTCAGTTTCGGATGCGAATGCGCAGGATGAACCCATTTTGTGGACGGCTGATGATCCGGAGCTCGAATGGGGTCCGTGTCCCGAATTTATGCCCGAGGGTTGTGGCATTGCTGTTCTCCAGGGTGACCCGGAGGAGCCAAATGCGGACGTGTTCTTCCGCATGGCGCCCGACACCACCGTACCGAATCACTGGCATACATCGGCAGAGCGCATGGTTCTTGTCTCCGGGGAGCTGCATGTTGACTATGAGGGGCACGACTCTGTCGTGATGAGACCCGGCTCCTATGCCTACGGTCCGGCCGAACTTCCCCACGAAACCCATTGTGTCGGGGACGATGACTGCGTGCTTTTCATCGCCTTCGAGGAGCCCGTTGATGCGCACCCCAAGCAGTGAGGACGGATTCCACCGGTGTGGTCCGCCGAACAGTGGTGGTTACCTGCAGCTCTCGTTGCTTCAAGCAGGTGATCCCATGGTCCGCACCTGCGTAAAGAAACGGTGAACAGTCCCTCGATTCCCCTCGCATAGAACCCTTCGCTGCCATGCAAGCACGAACTCTGTGTATCGCAACCGTAGCAACTCTCGTTCTCGCCCTGCTTACTGCCTGCGAGCCGCCGGCTGATGAGATCGACGCACCGCCGATGGATGACGAGGTGCCAATCGATGAAGAAGTCCCCTCTATGCGCGACCTTGATGACGGTCCGGCCGAGCATCTCTTGTTTCACGACGGAGAAATAGAATGGCAGGATGCACCTGCCTCACTCGAACCCGGAGGAGAGGTCGCTATTCTTGAGGGTGACCCGGGTGAAGACGGCGTATTCACGATGCGCATCAAGATGCCCGACGAGTACTACATTGCCCCGCACGAGCACCCCAACGTGGAACGCGTAACGGTCATCTCCGGCCGCTTCCTTCTGGGCCAGGGTGAAGAGATGGACCGTGATGCCACCACCCCGCTGGAAGCAGGCAGCTACACCTCCATGCCGCCTGGGATGGTACACTATGCCATCGCTGACGGCGAAACTGTTATTCAGCTCACGTCTGTCGGGCCGTGGGTAATCGAATATGTGGATGATGAAGACGACCCGCGGCTTCGTGACTGAGCGCCTGTTTGGGTGCTATTTTGATGGCGAGAGCGCCTTCCGTCACCCCGCGGAAGGCGCTTTCTTTATGAACGATTGGGCAGCGCCAACTGCTGGGCTACCGTAAACACAGGCTGCAAAAGGCCCGTCCCCGCCGAGCGCAGCGATCACCGACTCCGGCCATCATCATTCCACCCGAGGCTTCACTCCATCAGTTAGCCAGGGACTGCGTTTTCAATGGGAAGCTTCAGCCACGGGGGGGTCCGGACACGGGTGGGGCGAGTAAGGCCTGGCCGGTGTTTTTCGCACTCCTATCACTGCATCGTCGGACGGTGGATGGAGGCGGACTTTCGTGTTACACGCTTTCAGCGTTTATTCCTTTGCTGATCTTCACCCAGGGTGACTACCCTGGGCTGTAGTGTCGCACCGCTTCGCGGTTTTTCTCGGGTCGAGGACAGCAGTTTGGCGAAGGCCGATCAAGAGCTTCGGGAGAGCTTGTGCTGATCTTGAGAGTTGCGTAGAAATGAAGAGCGTGCTGCCCGGAGAGCGACGAGAACCGGCCTAACTATGTGAGCCGTCCGAAAGCTGAGTGAAACGGAGCGTCGGAATGTGGTACTGTTTGAGCGCCCCTACCGTAAGAAGGAACTACTCTCGGGGTGGCTGTGGGGATGCGAACAGCCGAGTTTAGGACTTTCAGCGAAGTTGAGCGATGCTTCAGGCACTGGTATCCTTCTGAAATTCCCCCGGTTTGGTGGACACCTGATAACGCAATATCTTTGCGTCAATCCAAACCCAATGAGGTGTCCCTATGACTACCCGACGAACCTTTACGAAGGAGTTCAAGCTTGATGC
>SLED01000114.1 GCA_007124945.1 Salinibacteraceae bacterium
AACGAGAGCTATGGGTCTCCACCCCGCGGCTACCACATCGGCATTGACGTGGATGCGCTGGGCCTATTCTAAGCGATAGCCTGAAACGGACGCTCTTTCATTCAAGGTCGAGGCGTTCACGAGGCGACCGCCACGGGCGAAGCGTCCGCCGGGCGAAGCTTTTCGCCATCCGCCACGGGCGAAGCCTTCCCGCCATCCGATACGGGCCGATACGGGCGAAGCATCCACCAGTACCTCATCCAAAATATATTAGGCTACCAAGCAGCCGTATTCCACCAACCTACCCATATGTCGGATGCTTCGCCCCAGAGCGTTCGATGATCTAATTCGGCTATCCATCGGATGCTTCGCCCCAAGACGATCCTATCATTCAAACCGAGCCACTACATCGGATGCTTCGCTCCAAAACGAGCTTCTAATTCGGCACGCCGCCCATACATCGGATGCTTCGCCCGAGAGCGCCCGACGATCTAATTCGGCTATCCATCGGATGCTTCGCCCCAGAACGGCCCCAGACTCCACGCCTCAGCGCCTTCTCGCCCGTGCGGAGCGATCACGCCGCCCGCTCCTCCGCTGAAATCATTCCGTCTTCCTTCGGAACGCGGATGGGCTCGGTAGTGGGGGGCGGGTCGAAGGCGCCGATGAAAGCGATCTCTGGTTCGAGGCGGTAGCCGGTCTCCCGCTTCACGACCTTTTGCACGTGCGCTATCAACGCCTGCACATCCGCTGCGCGTGCGCCGCCGCGATTGATCATGATGTTGGCGTGGCGGTGCGTCACTTCCGCACCTCCGATACGGGTGCCTTTTAGGCCGCACTCGTCGATAAGACGCCCCGCACCAATGCCCTCGATCTTCTTGAAGATGGACCCGGCGCTTGGTTCGGTATCCAGAGGGGGGTGACGCTTGCTCCGCCAGTCGAGGTTGGCCGCCATGATCTCCCGCATACGCGCTTCGTCGCCGGGCTCCAGCTGAAACGTGGCCGAGAGCACCACGTCGCGCCGATGATGCAGGATCGACTGGTCGTAACCAAACTCGAAGTAGTCGACATCCACCGTCCGCCGGTCGCCTTCTTCTGTGAGGATATCCGCCTCCAGCACCACTTCTTCGATGAACATTGTCCGCTTGCGCTCGGGCGGGGGCGAGAGGAAGTGCAGGTTCTGCCAGAGCGCTCCGCCGACGGTGGACGGGATACCTACATAGTGCTCGATTCCCGAGAGTCCATTGGAGACCGCAAGGTCAATCAGGTCGGGATAGACGATCGCTCCGCTCTCGGCCCAGACCTGGGATTTCTCGGTCCACGCCTCCATGTGCTGGGCCGCATTGCGGATGACAAGCCCACGGAAGCCACCATCACCAATCAAAATGTTTGCGCCCACTCCGAGAAGGAAAAAAGGCAGGTCAATTTCCCGCGCCACAAGCAACGCGTGATAGAGCTCATCCGCCGTCTTGGCCTCATAGAAGAGATCCGCCGGTCCGCCGATCTTGAAGGTGGTAAAGGGGGCCAGCTCTACATCTCGCTGGAGGCGGTCTGCGCCCAGCGCCTTTTCAAGTGTGGTCAGGGTATCCTGGTTGATAATGCTATCCGGTTGTCTCACGCGGCGTTCTATAGCGTCAAAAGAGTGATACTGCAGGGGCTACCATCACGCGGAGTGCAGCGTTCCATCTGCAGGAGAAACCCCGGTCGAGACCTTACGTATGCCGGGCGCATGTGAACGTCTTCATCGTTAAAACCCTCTATAATCATGCGCAGTTCGGGATTTATCGCGGTGCTTGTTTTGGTTGTTGTACTGCTTCTCACCGGAGCAGCCGGCTGCACCACGTACAACACGCTCGTCGGCTCGGAAGAGCAGGTAGAGGAGGCGTGGAGTAACGTGGAAACACAGTATCAGCGCCGAGCCGATCTGATTCCCAACCTTGTGAGTACGGTGCGAGGGGCGGCGGACTTTGAGCAAGAGGTGCTCGAGTCGGTGACGCAGGCCCGCGCGCAGGCCACCAGTATTCAGCTTTCGGTGGATGACCTGAACGACCCTGCGGCGCTTCAGCAGTTTCAGCAGGCGCAGTCGCAGCTCGGGAGTGCGCTGGGCCGGCTGCTGGCTGTTTCCGAGAATTACCCCGAGCTGCGAGCTACCGAAGCCTTCCGTGATCTTCAGGCGCAGCTTGAGGGTACCGAAAACCGCATCAATGTAGCGCGCACGAGGTACAACGAGGCTGTGCGAAGCTACAACACGCAGGTGCGCCAATTTCCCGCTGCTGTATTCGCCGGTATGATGGGCTTCGACCGGCGCGTGGGCTTTGAGGCCGACGAAGGCGCCGAGGTAGCACCTGAAGTGGACTTCTCCTGACTTCCGTAACCCGTGATGTTGCTGCGACGTTTTCCCATTGTGGCCTTCTTGATCCTGTTGTGGTTCGGCGCATCCGACCGACAGGCGGCTGCACAGACGATTGACGTAATGGCGCCGACCGGGCAGTGGGTCACGGACCAGGCGGGCATGCTCTCGTCTTCGGAACGAAACGCCCTCTCGCGCACCCTCAGCGATTATGCCGATAGCACGTCGACGCAGATCGTGGTGGTGATCCTGCCGGATCTCGGGGGCGCTGATGCGGGCATGTACGCTACCGAACTGGGGCAGCGCTGGGGCGTGGGGCAGGAGGGGCGCGACAACGGCGCTGTGGTGCTCGTCTCGCGCGATGACCGGCAGCTCTTCATCGCAACGGGTTTCGGGCTCGAAGGGGCGATACCTGATGCCGTCGCCTCCCGCATCATCCGAAACGAGATTACACCCGCGTTTCGGCGCGGCGACTACTACGCCGGACTGAACCAGGGTGTGCAGGCGATGATGGCAGCAGCCGCCGGCGAATATACCGCTGATCGATCGGCGCGTGCTTCTGGAGATTCGCCGCTCCCGGGCTTCATATTCATGCTTCTCATCTTTGCGCTGATCGCTCTGTCGAATCGCGGCCGGGGCTCACGGGGACCGGGCAGGCGCACGCGGAGTAGCCGGGGGACGAACATGTTTATCCTTGGAGCAATGATGGGAAGTGGCGCAGGTCGCCGGAGTGGTGGAAGTGGCTTTGGTGGGGGCGGCTTCGGTGGTGGCGGCGGTTTCTCCGGTGGTGGCGGTGGCTTCGGAGGTGGCGGCGCCGGCGGGGGCTGGTAGGTCACACCATTGCTGCAACCCTTTGCAATTCAGTTCACTCTGTGTATCCTGTATCGTATGAGTACTGACCGACTGGAAGCACTGCAACAGTTTTACGAGGAAGACCCGAGCGATTCGTTTACCCGGTTCGCACTGGCTCAGGAGCATCTGAAGCAGGGTGAAACACAGCGAGCGCTCGAACTTTTCGAGGGTCTCGTGGAAGATGATCCGGAGTACACGGGTACGTACTACCACCTTGCCGAGCTGTACCAGCGACTCGGCCGTCGCGAGGACGCAATTCAGACGTACAAAAAAGGTATTGAGCAGGCACGCTCGCAACGGCATACGAAAGATCTCTCCGAGTTGCAGGACGCACTGATGAACCTCGAAATTGCTGATGAATGAGCGCGGATACATTCGAAAAGGGCTGATGGCCGGCGCGCTGGCCATCTTACTCCTTGTGTGGGTGCTACCCGCTACGGCGCCGGTGGCGTTCGCGCAGGAGCCACCCACACATACGGTGGAGCGCGGGGAGACGCTGTTCGGTATCGCGCGGCAGTACGATCTTTCGGTTGAAGAGCTGCAGCGCCTCAACGATCTCGACGACGCCAACATTCAGGTGGGGCAGGTGCTGATCGTGGGCGAGCCGGGCGAGGAGGAGGCTCCCGAAGAAGAGCCCGCAGAGGAGGAGACAATCGAGGAGATTGAAGAGGAGGAAGAGCTGCCACCGGGCCGGTACCGTGTCGAAGCCGACCAGCGA
>SLED01000386.1 GCA_007124945.1 Salinibacteraceae bacterium
AGGAGTCGATGTACGGGTGCCGCGTCTGGGCGCGCGCAGCTGGCCCTGTCCCTTATTCTCCTTGAGTCCATCAAGGTGGAAACTCTTCCCCAACCCGTCTTGGCGAGCGTGTCGCCAGGCTGCTTCCGCGGCCGATTATGGCAAAATTCGAAAACCAGAACAAAGTCGCAAAAACCAAAGCATGGATCCTCGATCAGGGTCGAGGATGACTGGTTGGGGAGGGCGTCGGTTTCTTCTACCGTTGTGCCTGTTGGATCAGGCGAAAATGGTTGACCAAGCGCGACCGGAAGCGAGACGATCCGCCGGGTCGTCTCTACGGTCGTCAATTGGTCGTATCCTCCTGGGGCTGACACGCATCGCCATGCCGCCACGCATGCGGGCTTCGTTTCGTCGTTTCGTCGTCTCATCGATTCCTCGTTTCCTTGTCACTTCGATTCCTTCTCGCCGAGAAGACCCGCCTCCCCACTTGCAAACCATCCACACATTGCGCAACATGTAGCCGCTTCAACAAGGCTCGTCGTAAAGGGCTATTAGCTGTTTCGTCAATGGTTCTTCAAACACTGCTCCTGGTGTCAGCAGGCATTTTCGTGATCGCGGTACTCTACTCGTCGATTGGCCACGCGGGGGCATCCGGGTATATTGCAGTGATGTCGCTCTTTGCCATGTCACCGGAGCTCATCAAGCCGGCGGCGCTGAGCCTCAACATTCTGGTGGCCAGTATCGGGTTCTGGCAGTTCTGGCGTGGAGGGCATTTCTCGTGGTCGCTCTGCTGGCCGTTCATCGTGTTGTCGATTCCGTTTGCGTTCCTCGGCGGCTACGTTAACCTGCCCACACGTGCGTTCCAGATCGTACTCGGCCTACTCCTGCTGATCGCCGCAGTCCGTTTTGGGTTTGAGGTAAAACTGAAAACGGAACCGCGCGCACCCTCCACATCTCTTGCAATGGGCTCGGGTGGTGGAATCGGCTTTCTCGCGGGGCTCACAGGCACCGGCGGCGGGATTTTTCTGTCGCCCCTCATTCTCTCCATGCGCTGGGCGACGGCAAAAAAGATGGCCGCCATCACGACAGTCTTCATTCTCGCGAACTCTATCTCCGGCCTGGCTGGTAACATCACGCTAACGCACTCACTGCCCACCTTTGCGCTGCCGTTTATGCTGGCCGCCGTTGTGGGAGGTAGCATCGGATCATATTTGGGCAGCTTCCTCTTGCCGGACACCACGATCAAGCGTGCACTGGCTGTCGTGCTACTGATCGCAGGTACAAAGCTGATCCTCTTTGGCTAAGCCTTTTCCCGCGAGAGACTCAAGCCCTGCCATCTCAAGACCTGCCATCTTCGGGCGTCCGCAATGGAAGGGTTAACCGCGGAGCAATTGCGACAGTCATTAGCACGAGGAGATACAGGTTGCCCTCCGATACTCTAAAGACCTCCAGTATCTCAGCGAAGGACTGGTCCAGCAACAGCAGTCCCATTCCAAACTCAAAGCCGAGCGTCAGAACCAGCCATACACCACCGATGCGCCAAGCATCGCCCACGGCGATTGTGCCGATGCGGGGGAGGAGCACGTACGTCAATCCCCCGATGATCGTCGCCAGCAACAGGCCGCTTAGCGGTAGCGCCACGCCCTCTCCTAATAGTGGGGATAGTACAAAATCCCGCAACCCTCCGTTGAGCGGAGCAGCAACGGCGAAGAGTAGCCAGATGCCGAGGGCTCCCGACCACATGCGCAGCGTCACGTGCTACCTCCCTCCACGAAAGCGTCGCTGGAGGCCGTACGCTGCGACTGGTCAGAAAACTTTCTGGCAAAATCGTCCACCGCGTCCCAGTCCGTAAAGTCGTAATCCCGAGAAGTGTCGGTGATGCCGAAAGGCTTTTTCGCAAGGTACTTCATCAGTAATCGCTTGAAAAAGCCGTATCGCGTGAACGGCAGTGCGCCACCGACGAGAGCGATGCGGTCAGGGGCCCAGCCGGAAGCCTCTAAGAAGCGGTCCGCGTAGGACCGTGCCTCCTCCTGCTTCTCCGGACGAGGATCAGCGGTAGAGAGCGATACCTGCACGTAGGCGCTCGGGCGTTCCTGAAGGGCGTTTAGATGTGCCTCCACGAAGTCCGCGATGCCACGGTTCGGCTGACCGGCATGAATGGATGAGGCAACGACCACCGCATCACACCCGCGGAGGGCTTCGTCGTCTGCATTACCCGCTTCAACGGTCTCCACCTCCTGACCCTCTGCCCGCAGCACTCCGGCAATCCGGTCTGCGACGCGGGCGGTATGTCCTTCTGTGGTTCCGTACACCAGCAACGTCTTAATCATACGTGCCTCCGTGGTCCGTTGTGGAAAACAGCTCAAAGTTACGTACTCCCCAAAGCAGTGGGTGTAGGGGATTCCCGTGAACCGCTGGTAGGATTTTCTCCGATGACACGTACACGCGGCAGGACTCCTGCGGCGCTGGCCTCTATCAGTTCGGGCCCGCGACGTTCAAGCAGTTCGAGCAGCTATCTATGCCATTAAAAATCCACCGTCGCGTCATCCTCAGTACGAGCGCGGTAAGCGGTAGCCAGCTGTTCTTCGAATGCCTGAGCGCCATGGTAGAGCGCCGCCTGATCAGCGATCATGATCTCCATCGACCGGGCCTGATGCCGGCTGCCCTGCAGCGGTAGCACTTCCGCGACGATGGTCAGACCACAGCCCGAATTCCAGGATTGACGGCCGTCGAAGTTGGGCCGCATGCCGGTGCAATCGCGCTGGAAGGCCCGTCCCATGAAATCTCGCTCCTGTGTAAAGCGTTGCCCCGCCGGACTGTAATACCAGGCCAGGCGGTGCCCTGTATGTCGGCCGTAATACGTTCGCAGATAATCACCACTCATCTGATGGACGGGCTCACCGTACTTCTCCTGCAGCCCGTTCACCAGCGATTCGATAGCCGGGTAGGCGTCATCTGAAAAGATGGTGCGGCGCCAGACGGCGCGGACAACCTCCTCATCGGGCAGCCCGGTAAAGGCGACCACGAACTCTTCTGTAAACTCCTTTAACGGGCTAAAGCGGTTGCCGGCGGTATCGCATGCGTCACCAGAGCCCATCCATGTCGATCGCTGCTCGCACGCCACACCATCCGTAACGCGCAGAAGCTGGCGGGTGGTTGTGCCGAACGTTTCGCTTACCGCCCACGTCTCCGCCACATCAAACGTCTTCATACCCTCCCGACATTGCAGGATCGCCATGACGTCGTTGAACGACATGCCGGGGCGGATTCCTATGACATCGTCCGCGGGACCGTCTGCGGGTAGCGCCGCCTGCGACAGCTCCGGTGGGCATTCCCGATCCTGGGCTATCGCCCCTCCCGCCGCCTGAGCGGCACCATCCCCGTTGGCCTGCCGGTCATCGCCGTTTCCACATCCTGTAAGCATCAACAAAACGACCACTCCGGAGATAATTGTGGGTATCACATATTGATGCATCCTCATGATTCACCTCCACCATGCTGTTGTCCGAGGGCCCTTTGTTGATACGCAGAACGAAACCTCGAGACGCCATCAGGATGCGAAAGGCGCCAGAAACCAATCGATGCCTGCGCCTATCGCGACGACCCCACCGCATCCGCGGCCATTGCGCGCTTTCGGCATCATCGCTTGGGGCCCGACCGGGTGATGAGGCGGGCGCGCACCCGAAATGTTGTCGCTCCCGAGCGTCTCTACGGGTGTGCACTTCGTTTATCGATTCGTCGCCTCCCGGTCTCGGTAACCTACGTTCAACGGCGGTGCGCCGCTACGGCCCGTTTCATCGTGCACGCCACCCCCACACTACCACACAAAATACCCCCGTATCATTTTTCCGGTGCACCCCGTAGCTTACGTACCGCATCAACCTATCCGTTGA
>SLED01000326.1 GCA_007124945.1 Salinibacteraceae bacterium
ACCATCTCGTCGGGTTCGCCTTCGAGCATCTCGCCGGGCTCGCGTTCGGGCATCGCCTCGTAGCCGACGATCGTGGTGCGGGGCTGTGCCTCGACCGCAAGATCACCGACCGCCACCTTCTCAAGCGGTTTGCGCTTGGCCTGCATGATGCCCTTCAGTTTAGGGATGCGCGGGTCGTTCATGTCGTTGGAGCAGGTGACGAGGCAGGGGGGCGGCAGCTCCAGCACTTCCGTGCCGAGATCACCCTGCCGCTCCACGATTAGCGCAGAGGCGTTGTCATCAATCGAAAGCCCCACGGCGTTGGTGGCGTACGGCAGATCGAGCAGTGCAGCGAGCATCGAGCCGGTCAGACCCGCGTCGGTGTCCTGCGACTGCTTTCCGCAGAAGATCGCGTCCCATTCGCCGTCCTTGAGGTGCGCGGCGAGCACGGTGGCGTACGCAAAGGCGTCGAACTGCTCGTCGTCCTCCACGTGCAGATGCACGCCCTCGTCGGCTCCCATCGCCAGCGCTTTGCGGATCGTTTCCGAAGCGCCCTCCGGCCCGACCGAGACGACGCGAACCGTGCCACCGTGTTCTTCGCGGAGGACAAGCGCAGCCTCCACTGCGGAGGCGTCGTATGCGTTGAGTACGTGCCGACCGGTGTCGAAGACCAGTTCGCCATCCTGCACGCGAAACGGTGCGCTCACATCGGGCACGTGTTTGATACAAACCGTGATGTCCATGGGGAAGCCGGATTGTCCGTGAGATGAATCGCCGGGAAAGCGCGGCGGGCAGAGCTCTTGTGTCCCCGCCACACCAGCCGGATGCTGACGTCTATTCTAATGGGAAGCGCTCACAATGACAACCGGCAATCGGTACAGTTTTGAAGTAATCACACGGGAGTGCGGCCGGCCGTTTATGCCGGGACCGGCTCTGTGATCTTCTTCAGATAGGCAAGCACATCATCTGCGGTGTACTGCGGATCATCGGCGGATCCGAGCGGCAGGTTGAGCAGCGTATCGCCGCCGGTGTAGAGGCGGAGCTCCACCTCGTCGTCGCGCTGCTGTGCATGCCCCACGTTGGCGAGGAGCGCGTTGCAGAGGCAGGCGCGACCTTCCGTGTCTTCCACATCGCCCCCCTTGCGGACGTAATCGTCGACCGGCTCGGCGGGGCAGCGGCCGAAAATGCGTCCTTTCTTATCAACGTAGGCCGTGCGCAGGTACCCAAGGTCGCATATGCGCTCGCGCTGCTGGTACTGCTCGGGGATGCCCAGCGTCTGCGGCGCCGTCAGCACCTTGAACGGGAAGCCGGTGGGCGAAACCATCCCGTCGGTACGGATGCGAACCTCGCCGGTGTGCAGCCCACGGATGAGCGCATGCTTCTCGTGCTTCGGATAACCAGACTCGTCCGCCAGCGAGAATAGCGACCCCACCTGAATGCCCGTAGCGCCTACCGACTCTGCGATCGCGAGGCCCTCCGGCGAGCCGTAGCCACCGGCCAGGTAGAACGGCTTGCCGAGTTTCTTCACCCGGTCATAGTTGGGCTTATCGCGCTCGCCGTAGATGGGCGTGCCATCCTCGTCGTACTCCTTGCTGCGGGGAGGGGCGTTATGGCCGCCGGCCAGCGGCTCCTCAATCACCCATCCCTGCACGAACTCCTCTGGGAGCTTCAGGTGGAGGATGCGCGCGAGCGTGTCGGAGGAGACGATTGGGAAGAAGGCGGGCGGCTCCATCTGTGGAGGCGGCGAGAGCACGTCCGCCGGATCGAAGTCGTACGTGTAGGTGTCGGCAGGCTCGTCGCACTGAGAGGTGTCGACATCCAGCCGAAGCGAGGTCGCCTCGCCCTTCGCGAGCGCTCGGATTGCACGCGCTTCTTCCATCGGGATGCCTGCGCCGATGCAGGCGATGTCGACGTCGGCCAGCATTGCGCCATAGAGGCACGGCAGCGTGTAACGCTTGAGCTTGGCCATCAGATTGATGCCGATGAGGCCGGTGTGACCCTGCTGAGCCAGGCGGATTTCCGTGTAGGTGGCCGCGGCGAGCACGCGCTGCGACTTCACCGACGGGTTGAACCGGTGGATGGGCAGCAGCTTGTAAGGCTGATTCTCGGCCCGCCCCTCCGGGTTGTAGTACCGATCGATGAGGTGCTCGGCGATTTCCTGATCCGGGTAGTCGGCAAGGACGGCGCGGCGATTGTACGGGTCGCCGTCCTGCAGTTCGCGGACGACCACCGAGTCGATAGCGGTGCCGGAGATGACGCCGATCTCACCGGCGGAGGCGACGGCGCGGGCCAGCTCCCAGGAGGAGACAGCGACGCCCATCCCACCTTGGAGAATGGACGGGAGGGCGTCGGGGTTAAATGGGGTGCGGGGCATAAGAGCGGGGCTGAAAACGAGTGGGCGATACAGATGCAATATATTTAAGATATTCCTGTCTTATTTAAAGGCTCCGCAAAAGGGCGCTTATCTCCCGCGAATTCACACAGGGAGACGGGACGTCTGAAGCGGTGATGGCAGGGTTCGGGACTTGAGGTGCACGGTTGGCGCGCAATAATCCGGCGCAGTATTGGACTGAGATGCTCCGGGGGTACGTATCCACCGGGACCAAGGGCAAGAGGTGCAGGAGATGATTGGCCCAAGGTAGTCGACGTCATCTTCGGACCGTGGCAGATTGGTGCCGCATTACTTCTACCAGATCGAGCCGAAGTCCCCTCTCCCGAAGATCTGGGAGAGGGTTAGAGCCTGCCCCGGACGCCGATCTGGGGGGTGAGGGTTTGAATGTCCTCGAGCCAGTAGAAAAGATTCGGATTATCGTACCCGTTGGTATGAGAGGTTTCGGCAAAATGGCTGGAAATGCCAGAACTGATCCCCCACATTCTGTCCTCCACCCCAGGAGTACTTGCTTCGCAGCGCTCCCACCGGGGAAAAGGGACTTCAATTACGCGGTTGTGGTAAGAATCGCGTTTTCCAACAATCACCTTGTCACGTTCGCCTCGGGTGCGACGCGGGGGTTGAGCCATCCGTTCTTGTAGCGGATAATGAGCGACTTGCTGGCGTGCTGAGATGGGGTGGTGCGCAGGAGGTGCTTATGCTATCTTCAACGGGTCGGAAGAGAGTGGCCCAACGAGACAAAGCCTACTCCGGAGTTCCAAACGCAGGTGATTGACCAACCGGTCTACCTATTCGCTTCGTTCCACAGATGAGGTAGTCAGAAACAGAGGTTGATCAAGTGGGGAAGGAGACTCTCTCACGCGCCACATCAGTACATTATGTATAGCAGATATTGATAGATTGCCTTCTACTGGATGATCGGTCAGTAAATCGATTTAATGATGCGGAGGAGAAAGTCTATCCAACTTGCTCGTATGCTTCGCCGTAAGTCAACGGCAGAAGAACGAATGTTATGGCGTCGCCTACGGGGACGGCAACTTGGTTTTAAATTTCGACGGCAAGTGCCGCTGCAAAATTACATTGTTGATTTTGCTTGCCTTGAGAAGAAAGTCGTCGTGGAATTGGACGGAAGCCAGCACGCAACGCCGGAGCAGCAGGAGGCCGATGACCAGCGAGATGCAGAACTGGCGCAGAATGGTTTTTTCGTGCTCCGATTCTGGAATCGTGAAATTCACGAGTCCATCGATAAGGTTTGCAACCGTATTTATCAGACCTGCGCGGGCCGATGATAACCTGCCGTCTTTGCATCGTTTCGTTTAGCCTTTTGCCCACTCATCCTAACCTTCACCCCAGGAGTACTTGCTTCACAGCGTTCCCACCGGGGAGAAGGGACGTTCTCCTGGACTGGTCTGCGTAATATTTGAGCGTTGGGTGGTTCTGAGTCCGATGACGTCTCGCGAGTGATGTTTTCTTTCGTGGGTGGTAGGTGGTGTAGTTTACC
>SLED01000358.1 GCA_007124945.1 Salinibacteraceae bacterium
GAATACACGAGCTCAAGAATTTGGGACCTTTTACTCTTAATTAGAAAAAGCTCAATCGTTCACTTGGGACGACTCACTATATGGTATAAAGGATCGCCGCCATTGTTGGGCCCATCAGTGAACGGATAAAGAATAAGAGATATAGGTATCTATAATTCAGCATAAGTGATTGAGCACTCACACGAGACATACAACGGCCGGTTTTGCATCGGTTGGAGCTCGCTAAACCAGGTGAGGAATCTACGAAACGAAGAGACGACGAGTCGAGGAGGGGCACGTTCGTGCGTTGGCGTCATCCCCTCCTCTCCGCATCATCCTGAGCGACGTCCGGTCCTTGAGTATGCTGGAGGGAGCTTCCAGCGATGCTAACCGGAAGGGTGTAATAACGCTTGCGAATGAAACAGGCACCGCCTCAAAACCTGCCTTGCCGGTCCGAGGGCTGAGAGGAGGTTCGCAGACAGCGCGGACGTGGTTCGCACCAAGCCGGGACGACGGCGGATGCGAAGGCGACGTAGCGACATGGCGCGCCATGTCGCCGCATAATGTTGAAGCGGACGGTTCGCGCAGTCGCTCGGAAGGACCGGAGTAATGCACGCCCTCCGTAGCAATTCGCGTGTTGCTATAGCGTCTATCGCCTAACCATCACCGCCCGGCCCCTCCAACGAGAGACCGGGCGGTGGACGATCGGCTTGAAATTATCCTCAGTCGCGTTCGGCGCGTGGGACGTCGTCGGAGAGCCAGTAGTCGAACCAGCTCGTCAGGCGCTCCATGCGGTCGACGAGCAGCCACGGCTCACCCGTGCGCGAGAGACCGTGCGATGAACGCGGATAGCGGACGAACTCGACCGGTACCTCGCGCTTCTTGAGTGACATGAACCACTGCTCTCCTTCCGGCATCGGCGTCCGGTAGTCTTCCTCACTGTGGATGATGAGGGTCGGCGCTTCTACGTGCTCGACGTAGCTCAGCGGCGAGAGGTCACGGTAGAGGTCGCGTTGCTCCCACGGATAGCCAAAGAATTCGAACTCCATGAGGCCCTGCGCATCCGAGACGCCGTACATGCTCTCCCAGTTGGAGATCGACCGGCTCGTGACCGCAGCGGCGAAGCGGTCGGGAAAGCGCGCGGTGAGCCAGTTGGTCATGTAGCCGCCGTAGCTCCCGCCGCTCACACCGATGCGATTCGGGTCGATGTCGGGGTACGCTTCAAGTACCGCGTCGACGCCCGTCATGAAGTCCTCCTCATCCATCTTGCCCCACTGACCCATGGTGGCATACATGAAGTCGTGCCCGTAGGCAGAAGAGCCACGCGGGTTCGGGTAGAAGACAAACATGTCCTTGGCCGAGAGCGCGTGGAACGTCTGGAACCAGGTGTTGCCGTAGGCGGAGTGCGGCCCGCCGTGGATCTTGAGCACCATCGGATACGAAGATCCCTCCTCGTAATTGGCCGGCTTCACCACCCAGCCCTCGATCTCGGTGCCATCCTCCACGGTCCACAAGATCTGCTCGGCCGGCTGCACGGTGCGCTCGGCCAGCCACTCATCGTTGAAGCCCGTCAGCCGCACCTCGTCGCTTCCGTCGGCGCGGGAGATGAACACCTCGGCGGGTGTGGTGGCATCGGTGGCGGTGTACGCGAGCCAGTCACCATCGTGGGTCGTGGAGATGGAGCTGAGGCGCCGCTCGCCCTCGGTTACCTGCCGGATGGTGCCACCCTCGGCCGGCACTTCAAACAGATGCGCATCGCCGCGGGTGAGGGCGCTCCAGCGAATATGCGATCCGTCAGCCGTCCAGTGCAAACCGCCCGGCTGCAGGTCCCATTCCTCGGTGAGGTTCTGCGGATCACCGGTGGTGCGGCCGTCACCATCAAGCGCCACGCGCATCACGTTGCGTTGCGCGCCGCGCTCGCGGGTTTGGGTGAAGGCGAGGTACTCGCCATCCGGTGAGATCTCCGGTGACGTCTGCGAGCCCTCCATGTCGCTGAGCAGCTGCGTGTATTCGCCGGTCGCCACGTCGATCACGTAGAGGTTGGTAGTGAGATCGCGGTTGTACTCATCGTCCTCCTCCGGATCGCCGGCGAAGTAGATGCGCTCGCCATCTGGCGACCACGTCACGCCGCGCACGTGGAAGTCGAGATCCGTCAGCATTTCCGGCTCACCGCCTTCAGAAGACACCACGTGCAGCTGCCGCTTCTCCTGCACCGAAGGATGCGGCAGCCAGCTCGACCGGCCGTCCCGCTTGTAGTTCATGTGCGTGATCACGCGGCCATCGAACCGGGAGGAATCGACCGTTGCGGTGATGGCATCGGGCGCGATCCAGCCCGCGCGCTCGGGGCGCTCCTCGTCAGTTTTAGGCTCGCGCACGAATGCGATGGTTTCACCATCCGGTGACCAGACCGGCGACCGATCAACGCCCTCCAGCTGAAAGGCCTCACCGCCCGGCGCTGTCACGCGGATAAAACGAATGGCGTTGGGGTCATCGCCGCGGCGCGACTGAATGGCGAGCACCTCGCCGTCGGGCGACCACTGAGGTGAGGAAGACTGCACGCTCGGGTCGGTAAAGCGGAAAGGCTCGCCATCGGGCTGCCCATCGCGCAGCTTCTGCATCCAGACCTCACGGTGGCGGCTATTATCTTCTTCCTCGATAGTGGTGCGAGTAAACGCCACCAGATTTCCGTCCGGGGAGATCTGCGTGTCACTCACGAAAACAGTTTTATAGTAATCCTCGGCCTGGATGCCCTCCTGCGCGAAGACAGGAAAGGCAACGAGCAGGGCGATGACAAAAGGAAGGGCGTATCGAACAAGCATAAATCCACGAATAAGATTTTTGTCGGAGGGAGGGATCCGTCAATATAGTGCTGGTAGCCCTCTTAAGAAAGTCGTTACACCAAGCGATTTTCTCCCCTGCCTCCTGAGCAGACCTTTCTGGTCACTAAAGTGAGAAGCGGTACGTCACGCCCGCACTCATGTGAATAAACTCGGAGTCGAAATCCGGTGTGCCTACAATCGGCGCCGAGTACCCCATCTGGAGTTCGACCCTGAAATCGGCCAGCGAGAATCTTTGAACCGCCACAACCTCCACGAATGCTGGAGTTGAGGGATTGCGAATAGTCTCTTCAGGATTAGAAAGATTTTGGATCTCATCAAACTGGACGACTGATAGACGCGTGATCGCTCCGACATCACCAAAAATCCAGGGCCGAATTGCATTGAGTTGAACGTAAGGCTTGTAGTACTCGCCACTAAGATGACCCCGTCTTTGCTGCTCCGAGAGTGGAGATCGGGTTTCCGCTTCCGATCTGCCATGTACGAGTCCTCCCAGTACCTGAACTGTAGTTTCCGGAGGAAATAGTTCAGGTGGAAGCCCATCCACCTTCCACTGCCGGCCCCCTGCTATCTCAAGCGTGCGATGTCTGGTGGGTTGAAGCTCTTCAGTTCTTTCCGAATGTAAATAGCTGATTCCCGCGAGGGCGAAATAGTCATCCGTAATCGCGAACCCCAGCTTGCCGTGTACTCCCTCAGTACCGGCGTTGCCTCCGATCTCCACCTGCTGAGCCTCTTCAAAATCCGGCATGTGGGGAGACGTTGCCCGATGGAGCGGCGCGCATCCGCTGGCCGCAATCATGGCCAGACAACATACCAGAATCAGAAAAGCCGTGCCGGGAACGCTGGATTTCATTACAAAGGCCGAGTGGATGGCGGTGAAACTGATTTTACAGAATACACGATACCGAATACACTCCACCACGGGATTTCGTACTTCGACCAAAAAAACCCGTATCGCCCGTTACGCTTATCCGCCAAACTCGGCCGCAGGACTGTTCGGCGAAGCACCGTGATGCCGCAAACTGCTTTAGAGTTCACGGAA
>SLED01000098.1 GCA_007124945.1 Salinibacteraceae bacterium
GGCTGCGCCGTGAACGAACTCAAAGTATTCACCGGGGAGTACCAACCAGTAGTGACAAAACGGGTTAGGTCCGCCACCAAACGTGCAGGCCAGCGCAGGCATGATGAGCGGGATGCTTAACGCGCACAATATGGTGACGGCCCATCGCCAGATGCGATAAATCTCTCGCAGACGGGAGCCTCCCGGTAAAGGGCTTGCCGGCGGATTGTAGATCGAGTCCCCGAGCCAGATTGCGCTTGGAATCATCAAGAGCGCCACGAACCCCGTCAGGTACCCGACGGCCCATCCGGCGCTCAACAAATACACCGTAAGGGCCAGGAGGGAAGATGCGCGCCAGTAGACGAGCATTCGTCGGGCGACGGTGCCATCGCGCAGGGAGGCAAACAGGAATATCAGCGGAAAAAGAATCATTACCAGCACCGCCGCCATCACATCGATGCGGATAAGCCATTCGATGATCTTCTCCATGACGTGTACCGGCGGGGAAAGTAGTAGCGCACGACGCGCTGGCGAACGATGTGGGCAGTGGGCAGCGCCCGGTGCGTATTACAGAACAGGTGGTGTGATGGTGCTGATGCGTGCAGCCGAGAGCTTATTCATCCTCATGGCCCCAGGGTGCGGGTGGCAACTCCTCCATTGGCTCGGTTAAGTCGAAGTCCACGCGCCAGCTCCACTCATCGCCCCGTACGGTACCATAGGTATAGCGTTCGTTTGGCTCAACCTCCAACCGCCAACCACGCCAGATCCCGGTTTCTTCGGAGCGTTCAACGGACTGAAATTCCTGGCGCACAGCTGTCCCCAGCCCCTCGGTGAAGCCGCCGTACATCGTTACCTCGTCATCGGTACCGTCGGGCATCCGGTGATCATGACGGATTTCAAGGCTGTCTCCATGATGCGTCAGAATCCATGTACGGGACCGGTCCCACTCGTCTTCTCCCTCAATATGAAACGGAATCTCCATGCGATCTTCCTCGCAAACACGGAAGTGGGCGATGAGCAGTTCATCACCATCAAGCATCTCATCACCTTCGGGCTCCAGTGTCAGTCCTCCCGGGAACGCTTGCCCGCAGTGCTGTTGCATTGCAGCCCACCACTCATCGGCAGGACGCTCCTCTGCATCATCGGGGGCCTCGCAGGCGATGAGAAGAAGGGCAAGGGATAAAAGGAACGGAAGCGTGTAGCGCATCGGATTAGCTGTTGGGTCAGAGGTGGAATGTATGACCTAAGTTAAAAACTGTGTGATATATTCCAAAATCTTCAAGTTGCTTCCCTCGCCCCGGGTCGGTATGATACACCTTCAAGTTCAGTTATTACTTATCGCATGGAGCCTCGAAGTATGTATACGTCCATTGAAGAAGTATTTGCGTCGTACGAGGAAAACTTTGATCCGTCCAAGGCCTCCGGGCTCAACGGCATTTTCGTGCTGATTCTCTCTGGTGAGGAGGGAGGTGAATATACGATCAGGATTGAGGAGAACACGCTCTCCATCGAGGAGGGGATCTACGGCTCCCCCGATGTCCGTGTGCAGACGACCACCCGGCGCTGGCTCGCCATCAATAACGGAGAGGCCAATCCGATGATGTTGATGATGCAGGGTAAACTGAAAGTGCGCGGCTCGATGGCAAAGGCAACAAAGCTTACCGCGCTCATCGGGTAGGCAAGTTACTTCGGGAGCTGCATTTCGTGCATCTGTTCGTGAGAACGTCTGCACGTAGACGTTCCAGCACAGCTCCTCACGAGCCTGCCCGCTGCACCATTCCAGAGGAATTGCTGTGCCCTGATTCCGGATTGCAAAATCAAGCAAGACAGACCAGTGGCGCGCAGTGCAGGGCAGGCAAGTTTGCTCTTTTCTGGAAACTGTGCTGATGTACGGAGCACTGGAGGCAAAGGCGAGTCAATAGAAGATGTGACTGATGATATAAGCTGACAGAAAAATGTTATGGGTGCTGATAAGCGGAGCGAGTCGAATGGCGGTGGTCCGGTAACGCCGTTACTAATTTACGGTGCCTACGGCTACACCGGCCAACTGATTGTGGAGGAGGCAGTGAAGCGTGGTTGGCGTCCTGTGCTTGCGGGAAGAGATGCAACGCGGCTTGCTGAAGTGGCCGATCATCACGGACTACCCCATACGGCGTTTGAGCTTGGTGATCGTGATGCGCTTGATGCCACACTCAAGAAAGTTGATGTTGTGCTACACTGCGCTGGCCCCTTCCGGCACACCGCACAGCGCATGGTAGAGGCCTGCCTCCGAACCGGGACGCATTACCTCGACATCACCGGGGAGATTGAGGTGCTGGAGTCGTTGGCGGCCCAGACGGAGCTTTTCGAGGAGCAAGGCATCATGGTCCTGCCGGCTACCGGTTTCGACGTCGTTCCTACCGACTGTTTGGCTCAATGGCTGAAGGAGTTGCACCCCCGTGCTACGCAGCTGGAGATTGCGTTCGAAAGTGTGGGAGGTGTCTCTCGTGGTACGGCCCATACGGCGGTGGAGCAGCTTGGAGAGGGAGGCGCTGTGCGGCGCAGCGGCAGAATCGAGCCCGTAGCTCCGGCCCACCTCACCCGGGAAGTGGATTTTGGCGATGGTCCGGTTACTGTGGCCTCTATCCCCTGGGGCGACGTGGCCACGGCCTATTACAGCACGGGCATCCCGAACATCACGGTTTACACCCGTATGCCGCGTAAGGCGATTCGAGCGATGAAAGGCATCTCGCTGGTTTCGCCGGTGCTGAAGCAACCCCCCGTTAAGCGCGTGCTGCACTGGCTCGTCAACAGGCAGGAAGCTGGGCCGGACGAAGAGACGCGTCGCACCGGGCGCACTCGTATCTGGGGATGCGCTTCGTCCGACGATGGTGTATTTGCCGAAGGGGTACTGGTAGGGCCAGAGGGGTATGCGTTCACAGCGTATGCTGCCGCGGAGATCGCAGCCCGGGTGTTGGACGGGACGGTGTTTCCTGGATTTCAGACCCCCGCCAAAGCCTATGGAGCCGGCCTTGTGATGAGTCTGCCGGACGTGGAGCGAGAACTGATCTCAGCCCCGCCCTCTCCCGAATACATTCCGTAGCCCGATGGCCAACCGAGACTTTTTCTGGATTGACCTGCACTACAAGAATGAACCGCGCCTGATTGCCACGGGCGTACTGCCTACAGAGGACGGCCTGCTGCTAATTGATCCGGGACCGGACCGAGCCCTTGAGGGCCTGCAGCGAGGTCTGCAGCGCCGGGGGTTCAATCTGGATGATGTGTCTGCGCTGCTCCTCACGCACATCCATCTGGATCACGCGGGAGCGACAGGGACCATCGTCGCCCGGCACCCCGCCGTCGAGGTGGTAGTGCACAGAATCGGAGCTCCACACGTGGCCAATCCGTCCCGATTACTGCGTAGCGCCAGGCGCATCTACGGGGATGAGATGGACGAGCTGTGGGGCGAGGTGGCGCCCGTACCGGAAGAGAACATCACGGTGGTTCGGGGAGGGGAGACTCTGACGCGTGCAGGACGGTCTCTCGAGGTTGCCTACACACCGGGGCACGCCTCGCACCATGTGAGCTTCCTGGATCAGCACACCGGCATCGCGTTCGTGGGCGATGTTGCCGGCATGCGCATCGCTGAGGCCGGCTACATCATTCCGGTCGCTCCTCCACCTGATGTAGATGTTGAGCGCTGGTTCGAGAGTATAGATACGGTGGCGGCGTGGGAACCGGATCAGCTATTTTTGACACATTGCGGCCTATCAAGTGCGCCAGCTGAACATCTGCACCGCGTTCGCCGCGGCCTGAAGGAGTGGTGCGACGAGGTTGCTACGGCGATTTCGAAGGATTACGAGCAAACCAGGAACGATTTTGTTGATAAGCGCCTTAC
>SLED01000100.1 GCA_007124945.1 Salinibacteraceae bacterium
CCCATGAAGGCCTATATCATCTACGAGAACGAAGACTGGATGCCGCCTCTGCGCCGGGCGTTGGAGGCCCGGGGAGTACCATACGAGGAGTGGTTCGTGGATGAGGGCCACTTTGACGTCACGAGCGAGCCGCCGCCGGGTGTGTTTATCAACCGGATGAGTCCCTCCTCGCATACCCGCGGGCACGCGATGAGCGTGGAGCATACGCGCCACCTGCTCGCCTGGCTCGATCATCACGGCCGCCGTATCATCAACGGGCCGCACGTGTTTGAGCTGGAAATCAGCAAGGCAAGGCAGCATGCGGCGCTGGAGCAGACCGGCATCCGCACGCCGCACACCCGGGTGGTGACGGGCGGGCCAGCAACGCTTCGAGCTGCCGCCGAGGGCTTCCCTACGCCCTTCATCACCAAGCACAACCGCGGCGGGAAAGGGCTCGGTGTGCAGCTCTTCGAATCGCACCAATCCTTCAACAAGGCGCTCAGCGGTGGGGAGATTCACTTTCCCCCGGATGGGGTGATGTTGCTGCAGCAGTACATCCAGCCGGCCGAGCCCTTCATCACGCGGTGTGAATTTGTGGATGGACAGCTACTGTATGCGATCACGTCCGACACATCGGAGGGGTTTGAGCTCTGCCCGGCCGACGCCTGCCGCACGGATGTTCCTGCGGATGATAGTCAGCCCGCCTCGCTCTTCGAGTTGCGGGAAGACGTACCGCCGGAACTGGTCGAGAAGTACCAGGCGCTATTGCTACGAGAAGGAATCGACATGGCAGGCATCGAGTTTGTAGAGGATGCTGAGGGCAGGGCGTGGACGTACGACATCAACACGACCACTAACTATTCCCCCGATGTGGAGCAGGCCCACGGCCTGGGTGGCATGGGTGCCGTAGCGGCACTGACGGAACGTTGCCTCGCGGATCCTGCCGGTAAGACGTGAGGCGATGCATCACTTGTCTTTCCACCACCGCATGAAGGCTTTCTCAGTCTCAACGGCGAAAAACACCACGACACCCACACCGATAATCCAGGCCCAGTCTATCAGCTTGACTCCTTCGCTTCCGAAGGCGATCTGCATGAACGGCAGGTAGGTGAACGCAAGCTGTAGCAGAAGTAGAATGCCGACAACGCCCCACGCCACTGGATTGCTCAGCAGGCGCCGTACGGAGAGAGCGGATTGCCAGATAAACCGGGTGTTGAAGAGATACGCGATCTGCCCGGCCACGAGCGTGTTTACGGCGATCGTCTGTGCGGAGTCGACCGATACGCCTCGCTCGATCTCGTAGAAGAACAGCCACAGCGCGGCCACCGCTATCAGTACCGATACATATGCGATGCGCCAGAGCAGATACCCTGAGAGGATGGGCTCGTCAGGATCCCTTGGAGGGCGTTTCATGATTCCGGATTCGCCCGGTTCGAAGGCCATCGCCAGTGCCAGCGTTACAGCGGTTACCATATTCACCCAGAGGATCTGCAGCGGGGTGATCGGTAGCGCTTCAAACGTAAAAAGCACGGTAGCGATAAGCATCAGCGACTCGGCGCCGTTGGTCGGCAGGATGAAAAGGATCGCCTTTTTCAGGTTGTCGTAGATGGTGCGCCCCTCGCGCACGGCCGCGGCGATGGTAGCGAAGTTATCGTCCGCCAGCACCATTTCGGCCGCCTGCTTCGAGGCCTCGGCGCCTTTAATACCCATGGCAATACCGACGTCCGCTCGTTTAAGCGCCGGTGCGTCATTCACGCCGTCGCCCGTCATGGCTACTATTTTTCCATGCGACTGTAGCGCCTGCATGATGCGGAGTTTGTGCTCCGGACTCGCCCGGGCGAAGACGCTGCGCTCCGGCACCAGCTCGGATAGCTCTTCGTTCGACATACCCTCAAGGTCACTACCCGTAACGGCGTCCTGGTCATCGCCGATACCGAGCTGGGAGCCAATGGCTTTGGCCGTGCCGGCGTGGTCGCCGGTAATCATCTTTACATCAATACCCGCCTCGCGGCACTCCTGTACGGCCGTAATGGCCTCATCCCTTGGCGGGTCAAGCAAGCCGAGAATGCCGAGGAGCGTGAAGCCACCGTTGGACACGTCTGATTCTGCAAGCTCGCCCCGATCGGTTTCGCGTACCGCGATCGCCAGCAGGCGCTGGCCTTTATTGGCTGCCTCCTCCATGGCATCGCTCCAGTATTCGCGATTGAGCTTTCCTGTATCCGCCTCACCCTCTCGCTGCGATTCGCAGAGGTCCAGAACACGTTCGGGTGCCCCTTTCAGGAAAATCCGGGGCCCGTCTGCCGTTTCATGCAGCGTTGCCATCCATTGCCGGTACGACTCAAACGGGACCTCCCCAATACGCTGCTCTTCCTTTCTTAGTGCGGACGGATCGATCCCCGCCTTTCGCCCGAGCGCTACCACGCCGCCCTCCGTCGGGTCGCCGTCCACCTTCCACTGAGCATCTTCTTTGCTAAGCGTTGCATCACTGCACAACACACCGGCCCTGGCCGTTTCCATAAGCACCGGGTGGGCATCAAGCTGCACCTCTTCCTCCTCCACCAAGATTTTGCCCTCCGGTGCGTAGCCGGCTCCGGTGACCTCGTATGTAGCGTCCGGGGTGATGACGGTCCGCACCGTCATTTCGTTTTTGGTGAGGGTGCCCGTTTTGTCCGAGCAAATCACCGACACCGAACCGAGGGTTTCCACTGCCGGAAGCTTCCGCAGGATGGCATTACGACCGGCCATGCGCTGCACGCCCAGCGCGAGCGTGATGGTAAGGATGGCCGGCAGCCCTTCCGGAATGGCGGCCACGGCAAGGCCCACCACAATCATGAACATCTCTTCGAGAGAGTACGGGCGGAAGAAATACCCGAAGCCGAACGTGAGCGCGCACAGCCCAAGGATAAGCAGTGCAAGGACCTTCCCGAATTCGTTGATCTGCTTGATGAGGGGCGTGGTTAACTCTTCCACCTCAGATACCAGCTCACCGATGCGCCCGATCTCGGTTTTCTTGCCGGTGGCTACCACCACGCCCTTGCCGCGACCACGCGTCACGATGGTACCGGAGTAACCCATCGACGCCCGGTCGCCCAGTTGCGCCTCTTCAGGGATAGGATCGCTCGATTTTTCTACCGGCACCGACTCCCCCGTGAGCGCTGCCTCTTCTGCGTACAGGTTAACGGCACGTAGCCATCGCACGTCCGCAGGAACGCGGTCTCCAGATTCAACAAAGACAATATCGCCCGGCACAATCTCTTCGGCGTCCAGGGTAACGCGTTCGCCATCGCGAAGCACCAGCGCCGTTGGGGAAAGCATGCCGCGGATTGCTTCCAGCGCCTCCTCTGCCTTCCCCTCCTGCACATACCCGATGATAGCGTTAATCAGCACCACCGCGAAGATCACACTGGTGTCTATCCACTCTCCCAGAAACGCCGTCACGACAGCAGCAACCAGCAGGATATAGATCAGCACATCATGAAACTGCCGGAGGAAGCGCCACCAGGCTGGTTCCTTTTCGTGCTCCTGCAACCGGTTCGGTCCATGCTCTGCCAGACGGTCAGCAGCCTCGTCCGACGTAAGCCCATCCTCATCCGATTTCGTGCTTTTCAACACCTCCAAACCATCTTTCGCGTGCCAGTCAGGTGCCGGGGAGGGAGGCGCCTCTGGTTGGGTCGCTGGACGTGCTTCAGTAGACGTATTAGAGGGCTCGGGCATTGCTTCAAATAGTCCAGATTATGATGTTCGCACGTACAACAGCGCTACTGGAACGGAAGGAGACAGATGCTGATCGTAACGGTCCGCAAACAAACGATACAAACTAACAAACTAATCTCCTACCATTTATTGGTCTTGATCAACTGCTCATGCCCAGGGAAG
>SLED01000058.1 GCA_007124945.1 Salinibacteraceae bacterium
GTGCTGGCGATGGCCAGCGCCACCGGGATCTCTAACCGGCCGAATTCAACGCCCAAAGCCGTCACCACCGTCAGGATCGTCAATCCCACGAGAATGACGAAGACGCTGATGAGCGTTTTCTTCGGGATGATGTGATGTCCGTGTGCCATAACTCTAACTAAGTATCAAATAGTGGTCTACTCGACGCCCACGCGGTTCGGGGAGGGGCTATATGAGGTAGAGGAGTGGGAAAAGGAAAATCCAGATAAGGTCCACAAAGTGCCAGTACAGTCCGCCCAGTTCCACTGGCGTGTACCATTCGGGATTAAAGTGATTTCGTAGCCCGCGCCAGATCAGCCAGATAAATACGATCATACCGACTATGACGTGGAAAGCGTGAATCCCGGTCATCACAAAGTAGATGCTGAAGTACTGGATGGCATTGGGCACATCCATGTGTGCGTATGGGCCGGAAGGATCAAACGCGGCTCCCGGGTAGATCCCATACTCAAACTTTGCCGTGTACTCAAAATATTTGATGACAAGGAAGACTCCAGCGAGAGCGAGGGTCGCCCCAAGGCTCCATAACATCGCCTTTATCTGCCCTTTTTGCACGAAGTGGATAGAAAGCGCCACCGTCAGCGACGAGGCCAACAGCACGATGGTATTGATAAAACCCATCCGCCAGTCGAGCGCTTCGCTGGTGATCGCAAAGGTCTCCGGGTACCAGTTAAAGTACACGGCGTAGGCCACGAACATACCGCTGAAAAGCAACAGCTCCGTAAGAAGGAACAGCCACATTCCCAGCTTGGCTGAGCTAAACTGCTGGTCAAGCGAAACGAAGTGGTGTTGCAGGCGCGGATGATGACCGCCATGCCCGTCACCTTCGTGCGATACGTCTTGTTTTTCGGTTGTCGTCGTTGCCATGTGAGGCTGCGAAAAGGCGGTTGGGAGTTAAAAAGGGAGAATAAGCAGCGGCGGCATTAGCGCGATGCTTCGCGTTCGGCGGGTGTTGCCGGTTCGGTAGCACCGTCGCCTGCACCATCACCGGTGTGGCGCGGCCCGAACACCTCATCAGCGAGGTGGAAGTCGTACGGCCCACGCGTGATGATCGGCGTACGCGTAAAGTTGTGCGGATCGGGCGGCGACGTGGTCATCGTCCATTCGAGCGTAGCACCACCCCACGGATTCTTCGACGCTTTACGGCCGAAGAACATGGAATGCATCATGTAACCAAGCACCAGGAAGAGCCCTGCAGCCAGGATAAATGAGCTTACTGTAGAGACCTGATGTAAGAAGGTAAACTCTTCCACGTAGGTCGCATAGCGCCGTGGCATACCCTGCGCCCCGAGAATGAGCTGCGGGAAGAACGTGGCATTAAACCCGATGAAGATCAGCCCCGCTGCAATCTTACCGAGGGTCTCGTTATACATCTTACCCGTGATCTTAGGCCACCAGTAGTGCATGCCGCCCAGGAGCGCGATCACCGTCCCACCCATCATTACGTAATGGAAGTGGCTGACCACAAAGTAGGTGTCGTGCAAGTGTACGTCCACCGACAGCACGCCAACCATAATGCCCGTCAGGCCTCCGATGGTGAACAGGAAAAGGAAAGATAGCGCATACAACATGGGCGTTTGAAGCCATATTGAGCCCTTGTACATCGTAGCCACCCAGTTAAAGATCTTGATTCCCGAAGGAATACCGATCAGGTAAGTGATCAGGGAAAACACGATGGACGAGATAGCGGACTGCCCGGACACAAACATGTGGTGCCCCCAGACGAGGAAGCCAAGCAGGGCAATGGCCACGGACGAAAGCGCGATAGCTTTATAGCCAAAAATGCGCTGGCGCGAGAACGTGGTCATCAGCTCCGAGATAATCCCGAACGCCGGCAGAATCATGATATACACGGCGGGGTGGCTGTAGAACCAGAAGAAGTGCTGGAATAGAATCGGGTCTCCGCCAAGCGCTGGATCGAAGATACCGATCTGCAACAGACGCTCCATGAAGAGCAAAATCATTGTAATACCAATCACCGGCGTGGCGAGCACCATCACAATGCTGGTGGCATAGATACTCCACACAAAAAGTGGTAGTCGATTCCAGGTTAACCCCGGCGCCCGCATCTTGTGGATGGTTACAATGAAGTTCAGCCCGGTAAATATCGACGAGAAACCAGCAATAAAGATTGCCATCGTCATGTACAGGATGGCCATGTCGCCTGAGGAGCTGTACGGCGTGTAGAAAGTCCATCCAGTGTCAACCTGTCCTACAAGCAGTGCGGTAACGACGAGCGCACCGCCTGTCATATAGACGTACCAGCTTGCCAGGTTAAGCCTGGGAAATGCAACGTCTTTTGCTCCAAGATGGAGTGGCAGCACAAAGTTACCGAGGATAGCCGGTATGGACGGTACGATAAACAGGAAGACCATCATGATGCCATGCATCGTGAAGGTCTGGTTGTAGGTATCGTTGTCCATGATCGTCTCGCCCGGCACGAAGAGCTCGACGCGCACAGCCATGGCCAGCAGCCCGGCGATCAGGAACACCACAGCCAGCGTGACAGCGTAGAGAACGCCGATGCGCTTGTGGTCCAACGTCAGCAGCCACGACTTAATCGTTTTTGCGTGGTTGAGATAATTGTGCGGTTCCTGATGCTCCGTCTCCGGGGCGGCACCGCTCTGCGTTTCTTTGGACGAATCCATGATTCAATTGCTGGTGTGCTGGTAATATCCGGAGCCTGCGTGGTGTGCAGGCGAATGAGGGAGAGTCCGCGCTACTGTTCTTTGATATAGGCGATGAGCGCGTTAATCTCGCGCTCTGAGAGGCGGCCATAGGGCGGCATCACACCGGCCTGATAGCCCTCCACCACGCGCTCCCCGGGGTTGATGATCATCTGGCGGAGATAGTTCTCATCCGCTTCGAGAACCTCGCCGTCCTGCATAGTACGTTCGCTACCGAAGAGGCCCTGCATCGTCGGGCCAATTCCATCCGTACCGTCGACGCTGTGACACTGCTGGCATCCCTGCTGACCAAAGAGTCGTTCGCCCAGCTCAGGAAGCGGCACGTCTTCATCCATGGCCGCATCGGCCAGCCACTCGTCGAAATCAGCCTGCGAATGCACGTGTACCGTCGCAATCATCTCGGCGTGCTGCGTTCCACAATACTCCGAGCAAAATAAATGGTACTCACCCTCCTGCGTGGCCTCAAACCAGACGGAGGTATACCGGTCTGGCAACACATCCTGCTTTACGCGGAAGGCGGGAATGAAAAGCGAATGCAGTACATCCTCGCTACTCATGTTCAGACGTACCGGTCTATCGACAGGAACGTGCAGTTCATTTCCCACCGAGGCCCCGTTTGGATAATCGAAAGACCATCCCCACGAGAAAGCCGTGGCCTGAATCTCGTAGGCGTTTGAAGGAGCGACCGTTAGTTTCAGGTATCCCTGAAAACCCCACGTGAATACGAGGAGCACAAGGATTGTGGGGACCACAACCCAGGATATCTCCAGGAGCTTACTTTCCTTCACGGGTTCGGGCCGGTCTTCGTCGCTCTTACGACGGTACTTCCAGACCAGATAAATCATACCCCCTACCACCAGCAACGTAATCACGATGCTGGTCCAGTAGACAAAATAGAAAAGCCAGTCGACCTCAGGCGCAACTGTGGATGCGCTCTCAGGAAGCCAAACGGTGCCGTTATTACCCATGACGTGTTAAGATCGAACAGAATGCATTAGGTTGCAGCTCTTGGATGGGATTGCTCCCACGTACTTAGCTGCTCGTTCTCCCTGCGCCAGAACATGAGCAGAATGCCTCCCAGCGCAAGTGCGCCAAGGACGCTACCAATCTTCATCACGTTCCACGCGTGGAGCACGTAAGAATTGGACGAGGGGTCAAACTGAAAACAGTACATGATGGCCATATCAATGATATTCCCGACACGCCCCTCTGATGCCTCCATCAGCGCGTTTCGCATCTCGCGCTCTTGAAACTCAATACCATGAAGGTAGCGTGTGATGGTCCCATCTCCGCTGATAAAAATCAGGACCGACGGGTGCGCAAATTCCTGCTGCTCCTCAATCCATTTGAACGTAAACCCGACGGATTCGGTCAGCGTGTTGATGGCATCCTCCTCGCCCGTCATGAAGTGCCATCCATCCTCTGCACCCGGGCGGTTAAGCTCGCGCAGATGACGCTCTTTCTGGCGCTGGGCCATATCTGGCGTTTCGATAGCGTTAAAGCTCACGGTGAGCATCTCGAACTCCTCTCCTGGCATCCAAGATAGATTGCCCAGACTACGCGTGACTCCATCCAGAATCAAATTGCAGAGCATCGGGCAATCGTGATAAACGAGCGAGAGCACCACGGGTGTCTCGCCATCGAAATAGTCAGCAAGCTTTACATCCTTACCCTCCGAATTCTGGAAGGTCAGATCCATCGCCACCTTTTCACCCAGTTTCTGATCGAGGTCCACCTCGTCCCAAGCCGGGTGCGACTGCCCGGACGGCTGCCCGAACAGTATGGAGCTCTGCCCCACCGCCATCAGCAACGATAGCGAGAAAAACAGCGACAGGGAGATATTTAGTCGGCGTATCATAACAGGGCCAACGTTCAACAACGCGAAAAGTGTGCGACCCACCTGCAACGTTTAGGGTGCGAGAGGGCCATCGTCGCTCGGTACAATGAGCGTCGTATCCTCGGCAGCTTGTTGATAGGCTTCAACCGTTAAGTCCATAGCCCGATCAATCGGAATACGATAAATACCCTCTTCATCGGTTGGGCCCATCTGTGTCAGCAGTCGCTCGGCCTGCATCCGTGTATCAATAAGAACAGGGTTCTCCGCAGTGGCCGCAAGTTCGCTGCGGAGGTTCGCCACGGAGGTGCCATACACCTGAAAAAGCACTACGACCAGCACAGCAATCAGAATGATGGTGACCATCGTAAGTGCAAATATCTGACTGGCTGCTATGCCTTCATGTTCAACGCCCTGCTCATCCGCCTCTTCCTGCGCTTCCTCCGAGCCTCCAATTTCAGCCCGGACCTCAAGCGCAGCACCCTTGAAGAGCTCTGCCACGGGACCATACTCCTCTTCAGCGTCTGGGCGCGAGGCCACGGCGGCCATTGCTTCGAGCGCCTCCGGCGTCGCTATGATAAACTGACCCGGCGTGCCGTACGATCCGGGGCCATCTTCCCCCATGCTCCGGACGCGCCAGTAAAGCCCGATGTTTTCGATATCCTCGAAAACTCCCGTCACTGTATGACTGGTAACAGCGTCGAGCTCCTCTTGCACGAGGATATCCTCGAACTGCGGGTCCCGTGCTACCTCCAGCTCGTACCCGGTCGCACCATCCACCGGCTCCCACCGGAACGTGACCGGCCCGGGCTCGGCTGCCTGGCGATCCACCGGTACTATCAGCTTGGGCGAAGGCAGGGAAGAACTATGTGGTGTGTTTTCAGGCATATCACTGTACTTCAACAAGTTAAGCCTATGACGATAAGCGCCGTCGGCAGGATCAAAATGCGGGGTGAAACTGCAATGAAAATAGATTGAGCCGGCGCATGGCGACGTCAGAAGTTTTCAAACTCAAGAGATCGCTGTAGATACGGATCGTTGTGCGGTACCAGGCTGTGGCGACTCAACCGGTAAATAATCGCCCCGACAAAGACGCCAAACAGGCCGAGCCACACGGTGATGTCGACCCAGTGAAATCCTCCTTCGAGGAAGGCGTTCGGCATCGTCACCCAATGGATATCAAACCAGTGCATTACGAACATCCAACCCGCCATCGTGGCGAGAAGCGGCAGATATCGCTTAGTAGCGCGCGGTAGCAAGATGAGGAACGGGAGAACAAAGTGGAAGAGGACCAGCATGGTTGCATGATGCTCCCATCCTCCTTCAAGCCGTACACGATACCAGACGGTCGTCTCCGGGATGTTAGCGTACCAGAGCAGCATGTACTGACTTGTTGCAATGTATGCCCAGAACGCCACAAGTGCGAAGAGCCACTTGCCCAGATCATGATAATGCTCGGTGGTCACGGTCTGCTGCAACATGCCGCCCCGTTTCTGTAAGAGGCCGGTGAGCAGAATGATGAGCCCTATCGCACCCAGGAAGGAGCCGGCGAAAAAGTACACGCCAAAGATCGTGGAATACCAGTGCGGCTCCAGCGTCATCAGAAGATCCATGGAGGCGAACGCCAGCGTTACAGCATATACAGGGATGCCCCAGGCGCTGGTAAAGCGAAGGTTGTAGTTCGTCTCCGGTTTGTGATCTACATCGCTGGCGATGGAGCGCGTCCAGAGCTTGTACGAAATAATGATCCACGCCATGAAGTAGATGGCCATTCTGATAAAGAAGAATGGCTCATTCAGATACGGCGACTTACCATCGATGATGGGATCGAATTCGGGTGAGGCGGGGTCGACAACCTCAGCGTGCGACCAGTGATACAGGTCGTACATCCCCAGTGCAATGGGAATAAAGAGGATAGCCAGCATGGGGAAACTCCAGGCTACGGCTTCGGCGATGCGCCGCAGCACGGTACTCCAGTACGCTTTCGTGACGTTGTGAACCATCACGAAAAACAGTGCGCCCAGCGCGATCGACAGGCAGAAGGACCACGCGATGAGGTACGAGAACAAGAATCGTTGTGTGTCGCCCGTAAAGAGCGCAACCAGGCTGAGGATCAACAGCCCCACGCCGAACGCTGTGGGAAAGAGCCACGAGCGCATATCAGCGGTGAACTGATACCGACCGGGCGCTGACTCACCTGTGGGGCTCACCGGGTCGATGAGCCACATCAGTAGAGAACTGGAAGAAGTGGACTTGTCTGCCATGGTAGTTAACCGGCTCGTAAACGCGGAAGAATATCAGGTTATGGGTCAGTCGGAGGTGCGCCCGCCCTCAATATTGGCACTTGCCCCCTGCTCAATTTCGCGGAGCATACTTTGAGGAAGCTCTCCCTCGGGAGCATGCTGGCTCTTCTGGAGTGCGCGGATGTAGCCGACGATAGCCCAGCGGTCGGCTACTGATATCTGCTGGGCGTATCCTGGCATGCTGCGGATGCCGTTGGCTGTAACATCGTAGAAGAAGCCGTCTGGCTCTTCGTCGCGCAGGCGCGAGCTGTGAAAGGTGGGTGCCGGGGTATAGCCATATTCGCCCCGCATAATAATGCCTTCCCCATCGCCCGCCCCTCCGTGGCAAACGGCGCAATAAATGTCGTACTGGCGTTGACCACGCTCAAGGAAATCGCGCGTTACCGGTACGGGAATGGTCTCAACGTACTCTCCATCGTCTGTACGACCCTGATAGAAAGCTACATCTTCTTGCAGGTGGCCACGCGCTACGGTTCCGCCTACGGGACGCCGATCGGCCATGCCGTCCTCAAAGAACGGGTTGGCTTCCTGTGGGCCGAAGCTTTCATCGTACATCATGTTTTGCTGCGGCTGAATGGGCTCTCGCTCGGAGAGCGTTCCGCGACATCCCGCAAGCACAAGCAGTGCTCCCAGCAAAACGGCGAGAACCGATGGTATAGAATAACTCCGCATCATGCGACCGGTAAAATCTAAAAAGGTGCGTGGTAAGGCGTGGCGCTTAGTCTGATGTTGCATTTGCTTCCCCGAGATCCTTGATCTCCTCAATATTGTACCCCCCGAGGCTCTTGAGAAAGTCCTTTGTATCCTCTTCGTCGAAGAGGTCGTCACTGGCGCCGACGTGCAGGAAGAAGGAATCGTCGGTGGCACGCCGGAAATTCTCAGAATAAAACAGCGGATTGTAGGGGCGGGGCAGCCCGTTGAAGGCCAGCATCGCCGCCACAGCGGTTAGCGCTGAGAAAAGAATCGTGACCTCAAACATAACCGGCGTCGACGGCTCGGTCGAGAAGAAGGGCTTACCGCTGATGTTAAGGGGATAGTCGACCGCGCCCATCCACCACTGCATCCAGGTAGCAAGCGCGAGGCCGAAAATAGCACCACCAAATACGATGAAGCCAATTTTCGATTGCCCCAACCCCATCGCTTTATCCATGCCGTGCACGGGAAATGGGCTGTGCGTATCGAAGTGCCGATAGCCGGCTTTGCGCGTTTCCCGGGCCGCATCAAGTAGCGCACCGGGATCCGAGAATTCGGCAAGCACGCCGTACGTCTGGTCGCTGTTGCTTTCGAAGATTCCCATCGAAAGCTTGATCTCGCGAATGAATTCGTTCAGCATGGCGGTCAATCTACAGTTGTGTTGATAGCTGCGGAGCGCGGCGTACAGTTAGGAGGAACCGCCGGATGGGGTGGTGGCGGGCTCAGGAGTACCTGCGCCATGCCCATCACCGTGGTCATCATAATAATGCGGGTCGGCCTCGGGCATCACACCCTTCACCTCCGACACGGCCACCATGGGCACGAAGCGGAGGAAGAGCAAGAACAGGAAGAAGAACAGGCCGAACGAGCCGACAAAGGTTAGCACGTCAACGATGGTCGGGGAATAGTATCCCCACGAGCTCGGAAGGAAGTCCCGATGGAGCGACGTGATGGTAATCACAAACCGCTCGAACCACATCCCAATATTCACCACGATGGAGATGATGAACATAAAGGTGACGTTTCTCCTGAGCTTCTTCACCCAGAAGAACTGTGGGGCGATGAGGTTACAGGTCATCATGATCCAGTACGCCCACGCGTACGGCCCGATAGCCCTGTTTAAAAATGCATATTGTTCATACTCCACCATCGAGTACCACGCCACAAAAAACTCTGTTATGTAGGCAAAGCCCACCATCGTACCTGTCACCAGGATGATGATATTCATCTTCTCCAGGTGATCGAGCGTGATCAGGTTTTCGAGTCCATACACTTTTCTGGAGATTACGAGCAGCGTTACCACCATGGCAAAACCCGAGAAGATAGCCCCCGCAACGAAGTATGGCGGGAAGATGGTGGTATGCCATCCGGGAATGATGGATACGGCAAAGTCGAACGAAACGACCGAGTGCACCGAGAGGACGAGCGGCGTGGCAAGCCCGGCCAGAATGAGGTACGTTTTTTCGTAATTGCGCCAGTGGCGGTTCGCGCCGGTCCATCCGAGCGAAAAGAAGCCAAGCACGCGCTTGCGCCAGATGTTCTTGGCACGATCCCGCAGGGTGGCGAGGTCGGGTATCAGCCCCACGTACCAGAAGAGAAGCGACACGGTGAAGTAGACGGATACGGCGAACACGTCCCACAGGAGGGGGCTCTTGAACTGCGGCCACATCTCCATCTGATTGGGGATGGGGAGCATCCAGTAGACAACCCATACGCGCCCGACGTGGAAAGTCGGGAAGATAAGTGCACAGATCACCGCGAAGATCGTCATCGCCTCTGCAGCACGGTTGATAGAGGTACGCCACTCCTGCCGAAAGAGAAAGAGGATAGCGGAGATAAGCGTACCAGCGTGCCCGATACCGACCCAGAACACGAAGTTTACGATGGGCCAGCCCCACGCTACCGGCTGGTTGTTACCCCAGACACCGACGCCGTTCCACACCTGATAGGCCAGCATGGTCAGCAGCAGCACAACACCCAGCGACGCAACGCCGAAGGCTGCCAGCCAGGCCGAGGGAGTTTTCTTCTCGGCATGGTGCGAGATGAGGTTGGTAATTTCGTGGAACGAGAGACCGCCCTTCACCATGGTGGGAGGGCCTTCGTAATACTCGGTCTGCTCGCCGCTCTGTGGTTGATTCGCCACGATTACGTGAGGTCTACTGATTAATGTGGATCAGTGGGGACGTCGGGAGGGCTACGCCTGCTGCGGGGCTTCCTCCAGACGGGGGTTGGGATTGCGCACGCGCCCGAGGTAAGAGGTGCGCGGCTTGAGGTTGTATTCGCTCAGCATCTGGTACCGGCGCGGGTTCTCGCGCCAGCGGTTGAGCTCGCTATCGTCGTCGTTGAGGTCGCCAAACGTAATGGCACCGGCAGGGCATGCCTGCTGGCAGGCCGTCTTCACCTCGCCATCCCGAATATCGCGATCCTCGATATTGGCACGCTTCTGCGTTCCGCGAATACGCTGAATGCAATAGGAGCACTTCTCCATCACACCTCGCGAGCGCACCGTAACATCCGGGTTCTGCGCCATCTTGGTGCTGGCAGGTATCGTCTTGCTCCAGTTGTAGTAGTTAAACACCCGCACCTTGTAGGGGCAGTTGTTGGAGCAATACCGCGTACCGATGCAGCGGTTGTAAATCATCTGGTTCATGCCGTCGGGCGAGTGATAGGTCGCCGATACGGGGCATACAGATTCGCAAGGCGCATTCTCGCAGTGCTGACACGGTACTGGCTGCAGTACCATTTGCGGATCTTCCGGCACATCCTCGGGCTCCAACCCCGGGCTGACAAAGTACCGGTCAATGCGGAGCCAGTGCATCTCGCGCCCGAGGCTCACCTCCTGCTTGCCTACCACCTGGATGTTATTCTCACTCTGGCACGCCACCACGCACGCATTACAGCCCGTGCATGCATTTAGGTCGATGGACATTCCCCACTGGTTCTTGTAGTAGGGATTGTTGCGCATGGCGGGCTGGTCCTTCGGATGGTCCTCCTCCCAGAGGGCGGGGTACTCCATCGCGTCGTACCCCTTGGGGATGTACGGCTCCACATCCATCACGAACTCGGGGTTCTCGCGGAACTCCTCAAGCGTACCCATGCGATAGAGCGGGCGGCGTTCGATTTCGATGGCGCCATGCTCCATCGTGGTGGCAATCATGTAGGTCTGCCCCGTGCGCGAGACAGATACATCATGGGCCACCTGCATCGCATCGGTGGTCCTTAGCGGAGCCACGTTGGTGCCGACGCCGGTACCGATAGCTCTCCCCTGGCCGTAGACATCGGTATAATCGTCGGTGTTGAAGAAATGGGTGCGGCGCTCTGGACGGAGCGACTGTATGTTGCGCCCGTATCCAAGCTGCACAGCAATCGAGTCGTTTGCATGGCCAGGCTGTATCCATACGGGTACCTCCACGCTGTTATCGCCAACGGTGATCTCCACGACGTCAGCGTAATACTTCCCTGCGCTGTAACGAACCTCAAGGCCCAGCTCTTCGGCGGTAGCCGGACTCACGATAGCCACATTATCCCACACGATTTTGGTGGTGGGATCGGGTAGCTCTTGCATCCAGGCGTTGTTGGCAAAACGGCCATCATAGACGCTGGGGTCGAGGCGGAAGACAATCTCCAGCCCGTCGGCTACATCATCGGAGAGAGAAACCTGGCCGGCACTCGGGGTAACGGTGTCGTAGCCGGTGTCCGGCTGAAAACCGTTGTGCAGGACGCGCCGCCAGTCGCGTTCAAAATTTTCTGTAAGTACGCCACGCCACTGCGTGCGCACGATGTCATAACCTGACTGGTCGCGCCCCGTCGCGAAGACGTTCAGCACTTCGAGAGCCGAATGGGCATCCTCGTACAGTGGCGCAATTAGTGGTTGAATTACAGAGAGTGTACCGTCGTAGCTACGGCCATCCCCCCACGTTTCCAGGTAGTGGGCGAGCGGCACGTGCCACTGGCATACCTCCGCGGTCTCATCTACGTGGTGGCCTACATGCACGGTGCGCCGGACATCTCCCAGCGCCTCGGCAAAGCCGGTATCTGCAGGCGCGTCGTAGGCCGGGTTTACGCCAAGCATGAGTAGCGTATCGATCTCACCATCGCGCATCTCGCCGGCAAGGCGGGCGAGCGATACGGCTGCTGGCTCCAATTCCTCCTCACCGCTATCGTACAACTCTACCGTAGAGCCAATGGCCCCGAGCGCATCGTTGATGGCTGCGCATAACGCATGCACTTCAGGTGGTTGGGTATCGCCAGCCAGCAGCAATCCATTGCTACCAGCGGTCTGCAAATCTTCGACGATAGCCTCCACGAGCGGGTCATCCGCAAACCGGTCACCGACGCCGGCAACATCACCCACACCGAGCTGCGCTGCCACTGCTGCGGCGAACGCTTTCACATCGGTGGAGCGCATGCGCTTGCGGTGATCGGCCTGAGCACCTGTAATGGTATAGCTGCTCTCCACCACGTATAGGCGGCTCATCTCATCTTCCGGCGAGCTTACGCGCCGGCCTTCCGCAAATGAGCGGCTGTTGTTTACACTGTTGATGTCGGTGGAGCCGAGGAAGTCGGCATCCAGACTCACGATGACGTCGGCATCACCAAAGTTGTAAGAGGGATGATACGGTGCGCCGAACGCTTCCTGCATTCCGAGGCGCGCGTTGTCGCCGCCACGGGGGTCGTAGGTTACCCAGTGCACGTCTTCAAACTGTTCGCGCAGCAGCGCCTGAAGTGCCTGAACGGTTGGCGAATTGGAGGCTTCCATCACTACAGCCAGCCTACGGTCGGCTGCGGTATCATGGATCTCGCGAGCAAAATTCAGAAAATCGGACCAGCTCCGGTTCGACCCCTCCTCCAGTACCACGGAGGAGCGATCCGGGTCGTACAGATTTAGCAGTGATGCCTGCTCAAACACGGACGTCGCGCCATGCCCTTCCGGATGATCGGGGTTACCCTCGATTTTCGTCGGGCGGCCTTCGCTACTCTTCACAAGCAGGCTGCGCAGGTGTCCCTGCCACGGCATTGCCGTCGCATAGTGCTGAGCGATTCCTTCTATGACCTCCTCAGGCTTGCGCGCATAGGGCAGGATCTTTTCCACCGGGCGACGGCAGGCCGCCAGGCCACCCATTGCGAGGGAGGCACCCATGAGCGTGAGGAACTGTCTCCGGTTCGTTCCGCTGGGCGGCTCTTCCGCCCCGGGCATAAACTCGTCTTTGGCGACCGCCTTGAACTCCGGGTCCTCCTGCAGATCCGAGACACTACGCCAGAAACGCTGCTTCGGCTTCTCGCTGTACGCCTCATCTGCGTCGATTACCGGCAGTGAAATCATGCCGTCGCCGGTAGCTCCAGGCAGTTCGGGCTCGCCCTGCGGTGCAGGGGCATCCGGGCTATCAGCCCGGGAGGAGGAAGCATGTTGTGTATCGTCGGCCATGTTAGTGCCTTCGTCCGTAACTCGATTACTCATATGAATGGCAGCAGCGTTCCTCTAATAGTGGCAGGCGGAGCAGTTGGTGGGGGGCTGTATCCCTTCTTCGCGGATGCGCTCCAGATTGCGCTCCACAAAATCAGCCGGCTGCACGTAGTTCATGGTGGTGATCTCCTCCTCTGGCCGCAGATAGAGCTCCGGCTGACGGTGACAGTCAAGGCACCACCCCATCGACATCGACTCTGCTTGATAGACGATCTCCATCTCGCTTATCTGTCCGTGGCACGTTTCGCACCCCACGCCGGCATCGATATGGCCAGCATGACTGAAGTGGGCGTAGTCGGGAAGATGATGAACGCGCACCCACTCAATGGGCTTGCCGGTAGCCCAGCTTTCGCGCACAGGCAACAGCTTAAGCGACTCGGTGGCAATCTGGTTGTGGCAGTTCATGCACGTTTGCGTAGACGGCACGTTGGCGTGGTCTGACACTTCCACCCAGTTGTGGCAATACCCGCAGTCCATACCCAGCTCACCAGCGTGGAGCTCGTGACTGAACTCGACGGGCTGCCGGGGCTGGTAGCCGGTCCACAGGAAATCAGGTGAGAAGTAGTACCACACGAGCACGATAAGAAGGACGCCGCCGAACAGCGTGCCAACCAGCGACATGCCGGGCAGGCTGTTGGCCTTCTTGGGAAAAATCTGAGGCATTAGGTGGCGTTAGGAGAGTTGAACGGAGATCCGTAGAAACCGAAGGTAACGCTTCGCCTGTAGAAGCGGAGCGCGTAGCGTTGAA
>SLED01000349.1 GCA_007124945.1 Salinibacteraceae bacterium
ACCGCGCTCCTGCCAGATGGTCCAGTCATCTACCATCTTACAGACCTCCTCTACCGGGCCATCAAGGAACGCCTGCTCTTCTTCCGTCAGATCCGGATACGTCTCCCGCAGGAGGCGTCCGAAGTCCGGATTGCCGGAAAATAGCTCCCCATCAACCCACACCGTGCCGGCGTCAATTGCGGTTTTTTCCGTTTCAGAAATTTTGGGCAGAAAACCGAACTGCCTCATCCCGGTCATCACACCCTTCGATAGCAAGTTGCGCCGAACCTGCGGGACGCCAAAGAGAACACCCAGCGCGCCGGCTCCGAGAACTACATTGCGAAATTTCATGACAGTATATCAGTAAGTTGCAAGGTTAACAGTGTTAATCGGCAGCGCATGTGTTTTTCTGGCTGCTCTTTGGGGGTTTTGGTGCTGCGTGGCGTGCTTAAATCTGGAGATTCTCAAAGACAGCGGCTGCTCCCATGCCGCCTCCAATGCACATCGTGCATATTCCGTACCGAACCTGGCGGCGGTTCATCTCGTGGAGCAGCGTTGCCGTCAGTTTGGCGCCCGTGCAGCCGAGCGGGTGGCCGAGCGCGATAGCGCCTCCGTTCACGTTAACGATCTCTTCGTCGAGATCCAGCTCGCGAATGACGGCCAGCGCCTGCGAAGCAAAGGCTTCGTTGAGCTCGATCAGGCCAATGTCGTCAAGCGAAAGGTCTGTTTGCCTGAGTACTTTCTGGATGGCGTTGACGGGGCCGATACCCATCACCTCGGGCGCCACACCGGCCACCGCGTAGCCAACGATGCGGGCAAGCGGATCCACCCCGAGCTCACCCACCCGATGGCCGCTCATCACAACCGAAGCGGCTGCACCGTCGGAGGTTTGTGACGCGTTACCAGCCGTCACCGTCCCTCCTTTTTTGAAGACGGGCCGGAGGCCGGAGAGCGCTTCCAGATTTGTATCAGCCCGGGGACCTTCATCTGTATCGAAGGTGGTTTGCTCGGTAGTGGTGGTGCCATTTACGCGCCTCGTTACGGAGACGGTCAGCGGAACGATCTCATCGGCAAACCGGCCGCTCTCGATCGCCTCCAGCGCTCGCTGATGAGAGCGGAGCGCAAAGGCATCCTGATCCTCGCGGCTAACGCCATACTCCTCGGCGACATTCTCGGCGGTGATTCCCATCGATACATAAAGCTGCGACCCTTCTTCCAGCACAAGATCTGGCTCGGGCTGAAAATAGAACCCGCTCATCGGAACGAGGCTCATCGATTCCGTGCCACCTGCTACCACCACATCTGCCTGGCCCGTAGCAATGGCCTGTGCGCCCATAACAATGGTTTGCAGGCCGGAGGAGCAGAAACGGTTAACGGTGGCGCCGGGCACGTGGTGTGGCAATCCTGCCTTCTGCGCAACGGTACGGCCCAACACCATGCCCTGGGGACCCTCCGGGAAGGCGCAGCCCATGATAACATCGTCTACGTCTTCTTTCGTGAGGCCGTCGACGCGATCGAGGGCGCCGCGCACCGCGTCGGCTCCCATTGCCTCGGGCCGGACGTGCGCCAGGGTACCACGGTTCGCCTTACCTACGGGCGTGCGAATACTGCTTACGATATATGCTGCGTTTGTGGCTTCCATAATCTGTTTTGCTCGTGGAATTTCTGCTGTTCAGGAGCGTCGGTGTTAGTTGCGGAGCGGCTTGTTGTGTTCGAGTATGTGCTTGATTCGTTGCTGCGTTTTCTCGTCTCCCAGCAGCCGCATAAACACCTCCCGCTCGAGCTCAAGCAGGTAGTTCTCATGCACGTCCTGTGGATGACTGAGGTCGCCACCGGCAAGCACGTAGGCCAGCTCTTTTGCCAGGTAGGCATCGTACTCGGAGATATATCCGCCTTCCAGATACTGATCGGCGCCTACCTTCATTGCAGCGAGCGCCGGACGTCCGAGAACTTTTACACTTGAGCGTACGGGTGGCGGAGCGTATCCCTCATTGCTTAGGCGGATAACCTCCTCGCGAGCAACGAACAGGCGCCGGTCATCGTCCATCACGATACGAGCGTTCTCTGCCAGATAGTGCATCTCCTGTGCCTGTCGCGCGCTTGTGGCTACCTCGGCCATAGCTACCTGCTCAAAGTACTTGCGCAGCCACGGCTGTATCTCGCTCGGATTTCCGTTCGGCGACTGGTCGGCAGCACGAATTGCAAGAAGCGTGGATCCGGTACCGGCGGGAATAAGACCCACCCCGAGCTCCACAAGGCCGATGTAGGTTTCTGCAGAGGCTACCGGATGGCGGCAGGCCATTACCATCTCGCAGCCACCGCCCAGTACACGCTGATGAGCGGCCACCACCACGGGTTTCTCTGCATAGCGGATACGCTGAACGACATCCTGGAATCGTTTCAAAAATTGCTCTATCTGCCCGAACTCACCAGAGGCGGCCGCCATCGCTACCTCTCCGAGGTTAGCGCCGACGGAGAAGTTCTTCCCTTCATTTCCGATGACGAGTCCGCGGATGTCGGTGTCATTTTCTACCCGATCGAGCACTTCCCAGAGCCCGCCCATCACCTCGGAGCCCAGCGAGTTGGACTTCGAGCGGAACTCGTATAGCGCCACATTCTCTCCGATGTCAAGGAGAGCCGCCTCGCTGTTCTCCCAGAGTACGGATTCTGATGTTCGTTTGACGGCCGCGAGGCTCACTGTATCGGCCGGTCTGGGATCGGGGCGGTAGCCGGCTTCTGCGGGTAGGTAAACCTCCTGCTCCCCGGTATCGCCAGTGCTGTAGAATACGGTATCGCCGCCGGAACGCATGGACTCGATCCAGTCCGGCACGTCGAAGTCAAAATCTTCCATCGCTGAGCGGACCGACTCGAAGCCGATAGCATCCCATATTTCGAACGGTCCCATCTCCCAGCCGAAACCCCAGCGGATGGCGCGGTCCACGTCGGCCGGGCTCTCGGTAATCTCGGGAATCCGGCGGGCGCTATACGAAAGTAGATCAAGGGTGGTCTTCCGGAAGAAATCTCCCGCTCGCCCTTCCGCATTGAAGAGCGCCCGCATGCGATCCTGCAGGTCGCCTGCTTTCTTCACTTCCCTTAATTTCGGTAGATTCTTCTCAGCCGGCGACTCGTACTCCAGCGTGCTCGGATTCACCGACCGGATTTCCCCGTCCACTTTCTTGTAGAAACCGGCTCTGGTTTTGGCCCCCTTCCGCCCCTCCTCCAGAAGCGCGTCGAGCACGTCCGGTATCTGGAAAGCATCGCGGCTCTCATCGTGGGGAAGCTTTTGATAAAGATTCTGAGCGACTGCACGCATGACATCGAGTCCAACCACGTCTGCCGTACGGAAGGTAGCCGATTTCGGGCGACCGAGAAGCGGCCCGGTTAGGGCGTCAATCTCTTCGATGGTGTACTCGCCATCGGTGAAGTAGCGCATCGCGCGAAACATCGCATACGTACCGATGCGGTTGCCGATGAAGTACGGTACGTCCTTGGCCACCACGATGCCCTTGCCGAGCTGAAGCCGCCCAAACTGGGCCACCCGCTCAAGAACGTCGAAATCTGTTTCCGGCGTAGGGATCAGTTCCAGCAGCTTCAGATAGCGTGGCGGGTTGAAGAAATGGGTCCCCAGAAAGCGCCTCCGGAACTCCGTGCTTCGGCCTTCGGCAATTTCGTGAATGGGAATACCGCTCGTGTTGGTGGAGACCACCGTCTTGGGCCGAATGGCTTCCTCTACCCTTTCCATGAGCTGCTGCTTGATATCAAGCCGTTCTACCACCGCCTCGATCACCCAGTCTACCTCACCGAGCCGATCCAGATCATGATCGAACGTGCCCAGGCGTACGCGCTTCTTGGCCTCGTCGGTAAAGAAGGGGTCTGGCTTCATACCGGCGGCCGCCTTGAACTGCTTCTGTACCAGGGAATTCGGATTGTCGGAGTCGTCGGCCAGATCGAGCAGGTGTACCTCAAGACCGATATTGGCCAGATGGGCAGCAATCTGTGCACCCATGGTCCCTGCGCCCAGCACAGCCACGGACCTGAACGGCCGATGGGTGGGCGGGGCATCGATGCGCAACGCGCGGGTATCTACTGCAGCAGCTTCCATAAGCAAGAATCAACAGGTTAACGGTGTTATCTTAGGGTCAAAAAAAGATGTTCTACACGAAGGCACCCTGCCCGGTGATCGCTCGGCCGACGACCAGGGAGTTGATCTCATTGGTGCCTTCGTACGAGTAAATGGCTTCGGTGTCGCAGAAGTACCGGGCCACATCGTGATCGAGAAGAATACCGTTTCCTCCATGGAGGTCGCGGGCAAGCGCTACGGTATCGCGGCAGCGGGCGGCGGTGAAAACTTTGGCGAGCGAGGCGTGCTCATCGCGCATGCGGTTTTCGTCCTGCAGCTGCGAGAGGCGCAGGCAGAGCGTCTGCATTGCAGTAACGTTTCCAAGCATGAACACCAGCTTGTCCTGAATGAGCTGGAAGCCTCCAATCGGTCTGCCAAATTGCCGTCGCTCACGGGCGTACGTGGCCGAGCGCTCATACGCACCCATCGCACAGCCGACAGCCTGCCACGCCACCCCAGCGCGTGTTCGGCGGAGGACGTCTGCTACCGTGGCCCAGGAGTCTACGTTGGCGAGGCGCGCCGACTCCTCCACCTCGCAGTCTGTCAGGGTGATGTGGCCGTTCTCCACCATGCGCAGGGCAATCTTGTTTGTCATCTTCTCGACGCTGTACCCCGGGTTGTCCTGGCAGACGATGAAGCCCTGTATATCACCTGAATCCTCTTCGCGGGCCCAGATGATAATGAAGTCGGCGAAGGTGGCATTGCCGATCCATTTCTTTTGCCCGTTCAGAATCCATGTATCGCCCTCTTTGCGACATGTGGTGCGCATCCCCTGGGAGATGGCCGAACCGACCTTGGGCTCGGTCAGCCCGAAGGCGCCGATCGTGTCCAGGTCGAGTAGTTTTGGAAGCCACTCCTTCTTTTGCTCTTCGGTACCGCCGAGAACAAGCGACCAGAGTGCAAGGCCTCCATGCACGCCGAAGAACGTGGCGGTAGAGACATCGACCCGAGCCATCTCCATAGTTACAATCCCTTCCACTACCGACGCGTCGTGGGTGCGGGTACCGTCATCGTGAAAGATTTCACGAAGGAGATCCAGCTTTTGCATTTCCGCGATCAGGTGACGCGGGAACGTATCCTTCTGCCAGTAATCGTTTGCGATGGGCTGCACGTGCGTTTCCATGAACTCTCGCACAGTATCCTGAATCTCCCGCTGCCGATCCGAAAACGTGCTGCGGAGATCATAGAAGTCGCCGGTGACGGGAGGCGGTTCTGGCGCCTTCCCGTTACCGGCCTGCTTCTTCATGAACTGCGTCATCTGCGCCAGCGTGCCCTCGTCGAGCGACGACACCATGCCTACAAGCTCTTCGAGATCAACCTTCTCGGAGAGCTCTGCCAGCTGTCGTATGTCAATGCTCTGGGCGAGCTTCATCAGTTTGCCCAGGTCACTAAAGCTGGTAGACATGAGAGGGGCCGGCACGTGGTTAGGGATACGAAGATGCTGTGAGGGTTACGCTGCGACGGGCTCGGCCCTATCTGCGGAAGCGACGGGCGGCTCCCAGTCGTCTGCGTAGAGTGCCTCGATTTCCTCGCGATACTTCTCGTGCACTTTCGGTCGGCGCACCTTCATCGTCGGTGTCAGCATGCCGTTCTCAATGGTCAGCTGCCCGGGGATAAGCACAAAGCGTTTGATGGTAGACCAGTGGTCCATTCCCTCGTTCGCTTCATCCACAAATTTCTGGAACTGCTTGTAGATCGCCGGTTCATTGAGTAGTTCTTCGTACGGTTTTCCGCTGAGGCCGTGCTTGGCGGCGAGGCTTTCAACCGCCTCCTGCTCCGGGAAGATGAGGGCGGCACAGAACTTACGCGAGCTGCCAATTACTACGGCATGCTCAACGGCCCCATGCACCACCAGCTCATTCTCCAGCGGCTGCGGCGTGACATACTTCCCGGTCGAGAGCTTGAAGAGATCTTTCTTCCGATCGGTGATACGGAGGAATCCCTCATCCGTCATCTCTCCGATGTCTCCCGTGTGGAACCAGCCATCTTCGGTCAGGACTTCCCGCGTCCGCTCCTTGTCTTTGTAATACCCCTTCATTACATGAGGCCCGCGGGTGAGGATCTCGCCATCATCGGCAACCTTAACCTCTACACCCGGAATCGGCTCACCGACCGTACCTGCTCTGTTATGGCTCACGCGGTTGAACGTGATAACGGGGCTGGTCTCCGTGAGACCGTAGCCCTCCATGATGGGTACGCCAGCGGCGTTAAATACATTACAGATTTCCTGATTAAGTGCCGCTCCTCCGGATACGACAAACCGGACGCGCCCGCCCAGGGCGTCACGCCATTTCGAGAAGACAAGCTTGTTGGCCAGCGTCAGCTGTAGGCTGAAGAGGCCTGAAGGCTCCTCGCCCAGCTCATACTGGCGAGCCACATCCAGCGCCCAGAGCCCGAGCTTCTTCTTGATGCCCGTGTTTGCCTCGGTTTTTGACTGAATCTTGCTGTACACCTTCTCAAGCAGGCGCGGCACCGTCGCAAATACGGTCGGCTGGATCTTCTGCAGCGTATCGGCCAGTTCGTCGGGCGTCGTAAAGTAGACGCTCGTACCCCTCGACAGAAATCCGTAGTGCAGGGTGCGCGCAAAGATATGCGTGAGCGGCAAGAACGAAATGGCAACTTCACCGGATGCTCCCGCACGATACCCTTCCAGCTCGTTGTAGCAGGTAAGCGCGTTTGAGGAAATATTCTCGTGCGTGAGAATGACCCCTTTGGGCCGCCCCGTGGTACCACTCGTGTAGATGAGGGTTGCCGTATCATGCGGGTCGATCTTGCCGAGTAGTTGCTGGATCGCACCGGAATCTGTCTGCAGCGCCTTCCGACCACGCTCGCGTAGTTCGTCGAGCGAAAGCAACGTCATGTGGTCCGCTCCATCGGGTAGCGAGAGGCCCTCTTCGTACTCCGCTACGATGACCCACTTGACTCCATTAGCCTCCGGAAGAAGTGAGCTCAGCTCCTCCAGACGTGAGGGGGTCGAGACAAAGATCGCCTTCGATTCTGAGTGCTTCAGCACGTACGCGATCGCGTCGGGGGCGTGCGTCACGTAAATGGGCACGTCGATAAATCCGCCGATAAGGCATCCCATATCTGCGATGCCAAAATACGTATCGCTCTCCAGGTACAGCCCGACGCGATCCTTGCGTTCAAGGCCGAGGTCGTACAGGCCCATGGCGGTTTCCTCCGATGCGGTGGCGAACTCCTGGAGCGACATCGGGCGCCAGGAATCACCCTCCGGCTGATTCAGAAACCGGGGGTTCGGATATTTCTCGAGCGACTCATACAGGATGTCCGGGAGCGTCTTGCCCAGGACAAGATGATCGGGGTTACGCGGTGCGGTGTAAATGGGAGTCGACATGGCGTGCAAAGCGGTAGGTGAGGGAAACGATCGTTTGCGTAAGCGCAGAAGACTAACACGTGACGGGGCTTAGCGCATACCCACAATGGTAGTTGTCTACATATACGACTAAGGAGGGAAAGCGCTTCCAACTCCGTTAAATTGTTGTGAGCGGATTGTTTTTTGGTTTTACCGGCAGGAGTCCATACAGGGCCTGATCGATGGATGCTTGAATGAACTCTTCCTGTGCAATGCGTACGTCCAGTCGCTGAGCGATGAGCAGCGAAACGGCGCCGTGAAGCGAGGCCCACGTTGAACTGGCAGCCACGCGAGAATCTGTAACGGAAAGCTGTCCCTGGGCCACCCCATCCTCAAGCGCTTGTGCGAAAAGGTCGAGGTTGCGACGCGCTCTACGGTACTTAGCGGCCGGATAGCGTTCCATGTGCTCCGGATGTAGCATAAACATGACCTCGTAATATTCCGGCTCGTCAAGGCCGAACTGGATGTATCGGCGGCACAGCATCCGCAACCGCATAATCGGATCATCGGCATGCTCAAGATGCACCTCGTGGAGCGCCTTGTAGAGCCTGCTCATCCCCTCGTCTATCAGCGCATGAAAGAGCGCGTCCTTGCTGTCAAAATGCAAGTAGATTGTGGTCGCGCTGTAACCGATAGCACTGGCAAGCTTCCGCATCGACAAATGCTTGTATCCATCTTGTGCCAACAAATGCCGTGCAGCGTCCAGAATTACGCGACGCAAGTTTGTGCTCTCGTCAGTCATACACCTTGCAGTTCATCCGTTTTAGTAGTTAACACTGTTAACCAGAGAGGGTTTCTTCATGGTTTGCGGTGCTTTACAGCCCGCACATCTGCGTTCAATACGAAGTTAACGACAGAATAGCCGACGTCAGAACAGTAAAGGATTACATTGCTATTCCTGTTCTTTGTAACAATACCACAAACGTCCATTTCGCACGGCACCGCCGGCCATGTTTAGATTATCACTCTCCTGTCTACTTCCATAAACCACCTCCTACCACTATGCCAACATACAGCTCTACAGCAATCTGGCGCGGAAACCTTCCCGATGGGAATGGCGAAATGACGGTTGGTGAGAACCGCTACACCGGACCCTACAGCTTTGCTTCTCGCTTCGAAGCCAGTGGCGATGCAACGAATCCTGAAGAGCTCGTCGGTGCTGCACATGCCGGCTGCTTCTCCATGGCGTTCTCGCTTATCCTCAGTGACGCAGGGTTTGAGCCCAACAGCATCGAGACAACGGCGGAGGTGAGCCTGAAAGAGGATCCGAACGGAGGATTCCACATTCCGGAAATTACACTTCATACCAAAGGCGATGTGCCCGGAATTGATGCGGAGACGTTTAAAGAGAAGGCCGCTGAGGCGAAAGCGGGCTGCCCCGTCTCAAAGCTGTATCAGGGAGCGACTATCAAGGTGCAGGCCAAGCTCAGCTGAAACGCAAACCGTTTTCTGCATGACGCAGATTGCCCTGCCGGCCATTCAACCGGCGGGGTGTTTTATTTGGATTCTGTCTGCGGCTTTTTCGATCCATCAAAATCGAGGGAAGCGGAGTTGATGCAGTAGCGCAATCCGGTAGGTTCGGGTCCGTCGGAGAAGACGTGACCAAGGTGGGCATCGCAGTTGGCGCAGAGCACTTCGGTGCGACGCATCCCAAGTGAGCGATCCTCCTCGGTTTCCACGTGGCTCTCTCGAAGTGGAGCATAAAAGCTGGGCCAGCCGCTGCCGGAAGCATATTTGGCATCAGAGCCGAAAAGTTCTTCCCCGCAGCAAACGCACCGGTAGACGCCCTCCTCCTTGTGGTCCCAGTACTTTCCGGTAAATGCCCGTTCGGTACCCTTTTCACGAGCGATTCGGTACTGCTCAGGGGTTAGTTTTTGCTGCCACTCTTGCTCGGTGACTTTCTGCTCCGAAGACATATCTGCCATTAGATGGTGCAACTCTTATGTTGCATGCTTCATCTATTCCGGGCACAACTCGTTCCGTCGGCAGCCTGAATTGTGTCAGTCCGTTACACGGTAGGACGCGTGCGGGAAAGCGCTGTCAGCCTACTTCTTCTGTTCGAGCAACAGATCGCTGTAGGAGTTTTCGATCAGGTGACCCTCCTCAACGCCCAGCACGCTCATCAGGCGCTGGCAATCATGGAGTAGCTGCTCGTGCTCCTCCTCCGTACCGATGGCCTCTACTTCTACAAAGGTGCCCAGACTGTCCACCGCGTCGAGGTGGATTTTGACATGATTGACGAAGTAGATCTCGCGCGTCTTTTTGACGACGATCTCTATTTCGAGCGCATGTGCAAGCGTTTCTTTTAGCGCTTCCCCGTCATCCGGTTTGTACAGCCGAACAGCGGAAGACTTTGGACCAGCCTGATCCGGCCGCCGGTAGCTGATCAAGTGATGTTCGATCGTCCCCTCACGTAACTTCAACCGCCCCTCTGGCGCATGGAAGTAGGTGTCTACCTGGCGATCCGTCCCTACAACTTCTGGCTCAAGTTTTAGCAGGGCAGCCCGTGCTGCGTTTAGATCGGGGCACCGGGCTTTGATCTCAACGTTGTAGGCTTCAGACATGTAGTAAAACGTACTGAATCAGAATCGGAGCTCGCAAGCACCTCTGTACTGTGACGAGTCAGTAAACGTTCGGTCCATACTCGGTGTAGGAGGCGTCTCAGATCGGCTTCCTCAACGACCGTCTTGAACCTCAGTGCGGGTTGGACGATATTAATAGAGTCTGCGTGCCAACAGTCCTACTGCAGCCTTATGCTACAGCTCGTTATCTTGCTTTTCAGCCTTGCGCCCCTGGTGGCTGGGATTTACGCATTGCGGACTATTCGCGATAGTTCGCATGGTTCGTCGGATGATCCTCCTCCGCCACCGGATGGAGGAGATCCGCTTCCTGTAAATCCGTCCGGGCCAGCGCCCGAGAAGCATCAGCCATTGGTGCCAGTTGATCGTGGGCCCGAACCGAGGCGCGAGCATCGGCCCTCCGGCACACCGGAGCGCGTCCGTCGCTGACATCCGCCTACACCTCTCTTCCTTTTGACAGATCTCGTAGCCCGTGGCCGCCTCCGATCGAGACAGTCAGTTCAAGCTGTTTTCCGATCCTGTCCACGGGTTCATCTCTGTCCCGAAAAGGACCCTCCTTCCGCTACTGCAATCGCCTGAGGTGCAGCGTTTGCGGCGTATACGCCAGCTGGGGGTGGGGTACCTCGTTTTTCCCGGTGCCGAGCACACGCGTTTCAACCACGCCCTTGGTGCGATGGCGCTCATGCAGGACACGCTTTCTACGCTCGCGGACAAGGGAACGCCCATCAACGCGGACGAGCGGGAGGCAGCCCTGGTTGCTGCGCTACTTCACGATATCGGACACGGCCCTTTCTCTCATACCCTTGAGCACACCCTGATCAGCGACTTCCGGCATGAGGCGATGAGCCGGGCGTTGCTTATCGATCTCAACGAGCGCTTTGACGGTCGCCTTTCGCTTGCATTGCAGATATTTGATGATGCGTACGAGCGGCCGTTCTTTCACGACCTTGTGGCCAGTCAGCTGGATATGGATCGGCTCGACTATCTCCGGCGCGACTCGTTCTATACGGGCGTTGTGGAAGGTCGCGTGGGAGTCGATCGCTTGCTTAAGACAATGCGGGTGACTCCGGCTGAAGGCGGTCCGGATTCCCGCGTTGTGGTGGAGGCCAAGGGCGTCTATGCCGTTGAGAATTTTCTCATCTCCCGGCGGCTGATGTACTGGCAGGTGTATCTGCACAAAACCGTGCTTGCAGGCGATAAACTGCTACAGGCTTCATTTCGGCGCGCCCGGCGGCACTACCGTAACCGCTCGTTAAACGCCGTTGAGGGAGCTTCTCCTGCCCTTGCATTCTTTCTATCGAATGACCTTTCGGTGGAGGACGTGCGGGATCCAGAGGTACGGGCACAGTATGTGGCTCTCGACGATACGGACGTACTCTACACCCTGAAGCGATGGATGGGCAGTACGGACCCTGTATTGCGTGATCTCAGCCAGCGCTTTATCAATCGCAAGTTTCTCCGTACCACATTTCTTGATGAAGACCCCTCCACCGAGCAGCTGAGCGACTGGAAGCGTGCCATCGCAGATCGTCTGGTTAGCGAAGGCATTAGTACGCCTGCTACGGCGGAGAACGACGCCGCATTTTACCTGACACTTGATCATTCCAGGCATTCGGCCTACGAGCGCATCGACAGCTCGATCTGCATTCTCGGTCGGGATGGCACCGTCCGGGAGCTCTCCGAGATGGCTGACGTCTCCTCTTCTATCAACAGCCTCACCGGTTTCGTGGAGAAGCCGTACGTGTGCGCACCGAAGTTCCTCGATATCGCTGCTACCGTCCGAGCCTGATATGACCACCGCCTACGCCTCCTCCCGTACACATGACGAGCACTATCAGGAGGCGCATGTGGAGCGTCCAGAACGGCTTCACGCCATTCAGGAGCGAATGCAACAGGATGCCGAACTAACGGATCTGCTGCTGCGACCTGAAGCGGCGTCTGCCGATGTCTCCACCGCTACCCTCCTGCATACCGAATCCTATGTCGAGACGCTCCAGCAGGCAGCAGAAGCAGGCGAAAGCCTCGACGGCGACACATACACCACCAGCCGAAGCATGGATGTGGCGATTGAGACGCTGGGAATTCAGCAGTCACTTGCGGATCTGGTGATGACTGGTGAGGCCGATAACAGCTTTGCCGCTACGCGCCCGCCCGGTCATCATGCCACGCCAGTACAGGCCATGGGCTTTTGTCTGCTTAATTTCGTCGGTATTGTGGCGAAGTGGATCCGGGCGACACACGGCGTCGAGCGCATTGCTATTGTGGATTTTGATGTACACCATGGCAATGGCACGCAGGATGCGTTCTATGCGGACCCCCAAACGCTGTTTGTTAGCATTCACCAGCATCCGCTATACCCTGGAACGGGGATGGCGCATGAAACGGGTCACGGAGATGCCGAGGGCACTACGATCAACCTGCCGCTACCGGCGCGCTGCGGGGATCAAACCTATCTACAGGCGATGGACGAAGTTGTGCGTCCGGCCGTAAGCCGGTTCGGGCCCGACGTACTGCTTGTGTCTGCTGGATTCGATGCACACGCGGGCGACCCACTTGGCAGCATGGATGTCTCCACCGGAGGCTTCGCTGCGATCATGAAGCGCCTTATGGAAATTTCCGACGCATCGTGCGAGGGGCGACTGATTGCAGCGCTCGAGGGCGGGTACAACACGAATGTGCTTGCCGATAGCGTGCATGCCTGCATCCGTGAGCTTGCGGGGCTGCCAGCCGCTCCGTCACTGAGCGTTAACGGGGAGACCGGCTCCGGCCATCCTACAGGTCAACGCCTGATCAGTGATGTTGCCGATCGCCACGGACTGGTCGCCTGATGTGCCCTACCGGTTGTTTTCCGCCGGTTCATCCAGGATGTAGATGTCGGGTAGATTGCGGGCCAGTTGTCCGTAATCGAGACCATACCCGATCACGAACAGGTTATCGATCTCGAAACCGACGTACCGCAGATCAAGGTTGAGGTCTTCTTCGGTAGACTCCGCTTTGTGAAGCAAGGTCGCCACCTCCAGTGAAGCCGGGTTGTACTGACGAAGTCGATTCAGGATAAAGTCCATCGAGAGTCCCGTATCGACAATGTCCTCCACTACAATGACATGGCGATTGGTCACGTTTGCGTCAATCTTTTTGAGCTCGTGAACCTGCCCTGAGGAGACCTTCTCCGCCCCATACGAAGAGAGTTTCAGAAAATCGATCTCACAGTCTATCTCGATGGCACGCATGAGATCAGCGGTAAACATAAAGGCACCGTTGAGCACGCTGATGAGGATCGGCTGCTTGCCTGCGTACTGCTCATTAATTCGGTCCCCGATTGCAGAAACCCTGTCCTGGATCTGTTCTCGACTCAGATAGAGGCGAAAGCGTTCTCCGTGACACGTAACGTGGTCAGGTGCGAAAGTCGATTCGGTAGCTGCCATGCGTGAATGCGCGTGTTTTGAGTAGGAGGGCTGAACATAAGCATCATTCCGTAGGAAAGGAAGGCTCAGTGCCCCGGTAGCATCGCCGGATCAGCCGGATTAAATGTTAATTTCGCAAAGTGCGTGGTATCGGGGCGGATCCGCACATGATGAGAGATGCGCGTACCAACCACCCAGATGATGCGCGTTTTGTCGCACACCACGAGGATACGCCTGCGGAGGTGCGTGGGCACCTTCGCATCGGTGAGCAGGTCGCTCACGTTTTTGTGCCCT
>SLED01000355.1 GCA_007124945.1 Salinibacteraceae bacterium
CGAGTCCGTTTATGGAGCGCGACAGGTCGGGGTGATCGGGAGAGAGCTCATCGCGCTTTATCGCTAACGCCTCCCGGTAGAGAGAATCAGCCGCGTCCGCGTCGCCCTGTTCGTTGCGAAGAGAGGCCAGATGCGCGAGGACCGAGGCGGTGGCGGCCGAGCGCTCCCCCGTTTCCTTGCGCGTAAGGTCGAGTGCGCGGCCAAGCAGCTCATCTGCCTCCTCCAGGTCACCGATCTGCTCGTACGAGGCGGCCATCACCTCCATCAGGCGCGTCTGAACGCGCGACTGTGCATCCAGCTGGTCGATCGACGCGGCTCCCAGGTCCAGCAGCTCAAACGCCGTGAGCGTATCGCCCTGCGTCTCTCGCGGATTACTTGCGGCGAAGAGCTCGGTCAGGTACTCGGTCACCGCCTCGCTCGTGGCGAGCTCCTGCTGATAGCGATCCCGCTCCTCCAGCGCGATATTTCGCTGCGAGATGAGCGCTACCAAAAAGCCAATCACGAGGAGGGCCACGGCCGCTGCCGTAGCAACCTGCCAGCGATGGCGCGTCGCAAACTTCCGTGCTCTGTAGCCGAGCGTCGGCGTGCGAGCCTTGACGGGCCGGCCTTCAAGAAATCGCTCGATATCCTCTGCGAATGCCTCCACCGATGTATATCGACGGTCGGGCTCTTTCGAAAGCGCCTTCAGGATAATCGCGTCCAGTTCCGACGTTAATCCAGCTGCAAGCGCGGTGTCGGTGGATTTTGTTTGTGCGCCTGTATCTGCTGAAATCGCCGTCGATGGACGTTCGGGCTCTTGCTCGGCAACGATCTGCTCGATCTGCGAGGGCGTCTTATCGTGCAGGTCGAAGGGGCGGCGCCCCGTTAAAAGTTCATAAGCGAGCACGCCAGCCTGATATACATCGGTGGCGGTAGTAATATTTTCGCCCCGCACCTGCTCGGGCGCCGCGTACTCGGGGGTCATGAGTCGCTGCCCGGTTCGCGTCTCCGGCAGCGTAAACGGTAGCTCCTGTTGATCGAGCAGCTTTGCAATTCCAAAATCCAGCAGCTTTACCTGCCCGTGTTCATCAACCAGAATATTCGATGGCTTGATGTCGCGATGCACAATCAGGTTCTTGTGCGCAAATTGGAGCGCGTGGAGAACATCGCAGAGCAGAGAAAGGCGTTCCGAGAGGCCGAGTTCTTGCTCGTTCGCGTAGGCAGTAATGGGAAGTCCATCAACGTATTCCATCGCGAGATACGGATGCCCCCCGTCGGTCATGCCGCCATCAAGCAGGCGCGCGATGTTCGGGTGGGCGAGTGAGGCCAGTATCTGCCGCTCGGCCCGGAAGCGACTGACTCGTTCTTCGGTCTCAAAGTGGGCAGGTAACAGCTTGAGTGCAGCAGTTTGCTCGAACTCGCCGTCAACTCGCTCGGCCAGATAGACCACACTCATGCCGCCGCGGCCCAGCTGTTCGAGAACCCGGTACGGCCCGACCCGGTCATCCGTGCGCGAAGCCTCCGCGTCTTCGTCATCCTTCATCATCTCGCTTCCCACCGTAGCGGCGCTCTCATCCAGAAACGAAGGGGCGTGTTGATACGCGTCAAGCAGGCGCATCACGGCGTCATAAAGCTCCTGGTCTTCACCACAGGACTCTTGCAGAAATGCCTCGCGCTGATCTTCGGGAAGGTCCAGCGCCTCATCGAAAAGCGCTTCGATCTGCTCGCGACGTTCGGGGGTCATTTTGGTTGATTCTCGATGGCGGAAACTGACAGCTTACTGTAGCACTCTCCGGATCACGATCTGATTCGCATGAGAACGGACGTGGATGCAGGGTATCGGATGAGGGCTGCGTTGGATAAAGAGCGCATGTGCAGCTTCGGAAGCGAAGCCCGATAGGCTGGTGAAGCTTATTGGAAGGTAGTGCGGCTGCATTTGATCTGCGTAAACGGTCAGTCAGATATGCAAAAGATCTTCGAGCGCTGGGGTTGTTCTACCGCGCGGCACCGCACTGTACGAGCATCTCCGTAACGCATACTGTTGCGTAAACACCAACGAGTGATAGGGTAATACCTTTCCCGCTGTTATCTCGTACCTGACTACCCATTCACGATGGAAACTTTAAAAAGATTAGCGCCTCATGCGCATTGGTTACTTCGGATTGCACTTGCCAGTGTTTTTCTGTATCACGGACTGGACAAATTTTTGGATCTTGCTGGCGCAGCTGAAATGATGGAAAGCATGCCAATGGCTGTGTTGGTCGCTGTACTTGAAACTGGAGGTGCACTTCTTATACTGGCCGGCGGTGTCAGCAAGGACTGGATGACGCGCGTGGGTGGGTTGCTCATTGTGCCAGTTATGCTTGGTGCTATCTTTATGGTGCACTGGGGGCAGTGGAGCTTTATGCCGTCGGAGACCCATCCGGTTGGTGGTATTGAGTTTCAATTTACACTGTTGATGATCGCCTTGTACTTTGCGGTCGTAGGTAATGGTATCCAGAAAGAGACAGTCGCGCCCGCCGCTTAGCGCCGCGACTGAAACGTCGAGCGGGTCCGTACCACGCAGCGACGGCCACGTTTTTGTCTGTGGCGGCGCGATTCGTCTTCAAATTACCGTGACGTGTTGGATGGCTCCGGGAGTGGCGTTCGGGCAGGTCTCCTGGCCTCTCAGTTTTTTCTCCTCTGCTGCCTGCGATACGTGACACCGGCCCCTCGTTGAGTTTAAATGCATGTAGCTTTTCAATCCCGCCTGACGGGGGGAGGGGCAAACATGCGGCTTAGCTGCAGCTCATCCACGTATTGTAGGGCCGGGCATGGACGGGGACTGATCCTGTGGGCTCAACGGGACCAAATTTCGGTGGATGCGCCCGAATAAACTGACGTCGCAAGTAGCGCAATCCTCGCATTCACTCACCCGATCATGACGAGTATCAATGACACTTAACGCAAAACAACAAGCTCTGTGCGACGAAAGTCCGTTCGACTATTCCGGCCTGCGGGCGCTTTTTCTCAATTGCACGCTAAAGCCCTCACCAGGCGTATCGCACACTCGCCAGCTGATTGATGTGTCGGCCGAAATCATGGAGGCTAACGGTGTGTCTGTAGAGATCTTGCGACCGGTAGACTATAGGGTTGCACCGGGCGTCTACGAAGATATGACCGAACATGGCGCAGCGATTGATGACTGGCCGGAGATCTATCAGAAGGTTAAGGAGTCGCACATCCTGGTGCTCGGGTCGCCGATCTGGCTGGGCGAAAAATCATCGGTATGCCAGCAGGTTATCGAGCGGCTGTACGCCACCTCAGGCGATCTGAATGATCGCGGCCAGTACGCCTACTACGATCGGGTGGGTGGCTGCCTCATTACAGGGAATGAAGACGGTATCAAACATTGCTCGATGGGGATCCTCTATGCGCTGCAACACCTCGGCTACGTCGTCCCGCCACAGGCTGATGCTGGATGGATTGGTGAAGCAGGGCCGGGACCGAGCTACGGGGAGACGCGCGACGATGGCACCGTAGTGGGGGCGGACAACGACTTCACACAGCGCAATACCACGTTCATGACGTGGAATCTGATGCACATGGCCCACATGATTGAAGAGACGGGTGGCATCCCGGCCCACGGCAATCAGCGCTCGGAATGGGCCGCTGGCTGCCGGTTCGATCACCCCAATCCTGAGCACCGATAAGATTGGCTAAGCGGCGGGTCCGCTGGATGTCAACGAGCGATGTCGTTTAGGCTTTGGCGGAGCTTCTCGATCAGCCTGGAGCGTAGATCTGCGGTGAGTCCTTCGTATTCACCACGCTTGAGTGCTTCAATTGCATGCTGGTGATGTGAAACGGGATCGGGTGGAGTCCCAGCGCGACCATCTCCCTGCTCGGTCGCATCCGAGACGTCTGCTGGAGAAATGTCCTCTCTACTCATGCAGCTGGCGGTAGCAGATGAAGTGAAATGCTCCTATGCTCTTTGTCTGTATCGTACAACGGGTCTCTCCAATTAAATCGTGCGCGCGAATTCTATCCATGGCGTAACGATGGATGTGCGGTCACTGGGATGCCCCTGAGCTTCGACCCGGACGTTTCCATCTCAGCTCGCTGCGACGGGGTGATCGTGCGCGATGTGCCGCATTATCTGCTGCGCATGAAAGCGCCCGTTTTCGATGAACCACCGACTCGTATCCAGACCACCACAGACAGTCCCGGCCATGTACAGTCCAGGACGGTTTGTCTCGAATGATTCATCGTCATAGACAGGGGTACGCGCGTCATCATCCTCTATCGCGATACCCAGACGCTGAAGAAAGTCGTAGTTCGGGCGGTACCCTGTCATAGCCAGCACCCAATCGTTCGGAATCCGCTCGGCGCCAGACGGGGTGTCAATGTGAATCTCGTCCTCTGTGATTCGTGTCAGGGTTGAGTTAAACCGGGTTTCGATGGCTCCTTCCGAGATTCGGTTCTCCAGATCCGGCTTGATCCAATATTTTACAGAATCGGAAATGGCCGGGCCACGATGAATTAGCGTTACGTATGCGCCCTGACGGTAGCACGAGAGCGCAGCCTTAGCGGCAGAATTCTTTGCCCCGATGACGGCCACGCGCTGATGCGAGTACGGATACGGTTCGCGGAAATAGTGCGTCACTTTTGGAAGATCCTCCCCTGGAATACCCAGGTAATTGGGCACGTCAAAAAATCCGGTCGCGAGCACAACCCGCCTGGACAGGTGTGTGTCTTTTTCAGTATGGATTTCGAACCGGTCGGGCGCTCCTTCCACGCGCTCCACAGCTTCGTACAGCCGGAGATCGAGCCCTTCGGCTTCCGCTACCCTGCGGTAATACTCTATACCCTCCTCACGCGTTGGTTTGTATCCTTTGGACGGGAAGGGATGACCACCAATCTCAAGAAGCTCGGGCGTTGAGAAAAACTCCATCCGCGCCGGATACCCTACCAGGGAGTTGACCAGGGCTCCTTTCTCTATGATACGGTGGGTGAGCCCCTGCCGCTTAGCCTCGATACCACACGCGAGTCCTACCGGACCCGCGCCGATTATTGCAACATCTACCATCGTTCTCATTCCGCCTCTTCAAATGCAAGGGTATTCGCAGCTACGACCGCTCACCGTCCCGGTTTCTCTGCAACATCTTGCGAAGGAGGTTTGCGATTTCATTTGTTTGTTGTAACAAGAAATAGACCACATTGAGCGAACTGTGGGATGCGAGAGGCATTGCTCGGGTTCAGTAATTACTAAATCAAGAGGTTTGCAGATGAAGTTGCTTTCGACGTTTAAGCTCGGTGCGCTGGACATGCCTAACCGGATGGTGATGGCGCCAATGACGCGCAACCGTGCTCCTCAGGCTGTTCCCACGGAGATGATGGCCACCTACTACGCGCAGAGAGCTTCCGCCGGGTTAATCATCACGGAGGCGACGCAGGTGACGCCACAGGGGCAGGGGTATCCCGCAACGCCAGGTATCCACACGGAAGAGCAGATTGAGGGCTGGAAGCAGATTACTGATGCCGTCCATGCCGCCGGTGGCCGAATTTTTCTACAGCTCTGGCACGTGGGGCGTATCTCTCATTCATCATTTCACGGCGGGGAGCTCCCGGTTGCGCCTTCTGCGATCAGGCCAGATGGGCAGGGGTTCACGGCTAACGGAGAGATGGTGCCTTTTGAGACGCCGCGCGCGCTAAAGACAGATGAGGTTGTCGGAGTAATCGAACAGTTCAGGCACGGCGCGGCCTGTGCGCGGAAAGCAGGGTTTGATGGCGTGGAAGTGCATGGAGCAAACGGATACCTGCTCGACCAATTCCTGCAGAGCGGTACCAACAACCGAACAGACCGGTACGGCGGTTCGCTCGAGAACCGGATGCGGCTCATGCTCGAAGTCACCGATGCTGTGATTCATGAGTGGGGACGCGATCGTGTAGGTGTGCGTCTCTCACCCGGTGGCTCGTTCAACGATATGCATGATGACAACCCGCACGAAACGTGGGGCGCACTCGCGGAGCGCTTAAGCATTCGTAACCTCGCGTATGTCCACGTGATTGAAAATGAGATTTCTGACGGTACGACAGCGTCGGCGCTGGTTCGAGAGCGCTACGACGGTACGCTGGTCGTTTGTGGAGGCTACGATCGTGAATCGGGTGAGGAGGCGCTTCAAAATGGTCGCGCTGACCTAATTGGCTACGCGCGCTACTTCCTCGCCAATCCCGACCTGCCGGAGCGCTTCGAGCGGAACGCGCCGCTCAATGAGTGGGACGAAAGTACGTTTTACGGAGGGGGCGCTGAAGGCTACATCGACTACCCGAAGCTGAGCGAGGTGCCGGCTTAACTGCATCAACTTCGCATGTTAGATGGCTGCAATCACGGCTTTTGTGCAACCTCCTCAAAAGCAGGTACAGACCTCCAAACTTCCGAATCTCAAGATATTCGCTACCGAAGATGTGAAGTTATCGGCAGTAGCCAGCATTAGCGCACGCGCAGTCTCGTCATCGCCTTTTCCTAAAGAAATCCCGCAGCAAGTCGGCGGCCTGTTCTTCCTCCACACCGGAGACGACCTCAACCTGATGGTTTAGGCGCTTGTCTCTTGGTATGTTGTAAAGCGTGGAGGCGGCTCCAGCTTTTTCGTCGAAGGCGCCGAACACCAGCCGCTTGATGCGCGACCACACGATAGCTCCGGCGCACATCGGGCATGGCTCGAGTGTTACGTAGAGGGTGCAATCGGTGAGCTGTTTCGTTCCGAGCGTATCGCAGGCTGCCGTGATAGCGATCATTTCGGCATGAGCCGTCGGGTCAGTGAGCTGCTCTACCTGATTGTGTCCACGGCCCACCAGGCTGTCCTGATAAACCACAACCGCGCCCACCGGCACTTCACCTATGCGGTGTGCCCGTTCGGCCTCCCGCAGCGCTTTTTTCATCCAGCGGCGGTCCTTCTCCATTAGCTTCGAGAGGCTCATGCATCCTCCCGCGCCAGCGGAAGTGTCATGCACCGAGGGCCTCCGCGGCCGCGCGAAAGCTCCGTGCCCTCCAGCTTAATAGCCAGGCGCTCTTCTGGTTCGAACGGGCTCTCGGCGTAGTACGATAGGAGGCTGGCTGCCGAAACAACCCGGTAGCCGTGCTCCGCCATCGCTTTAAAGGTGCGGCTGTTTCGCTCGTAACCAACAACGACATGCGGAGCGATTGCAAAAAAGTTGGCACCGTCCGTCCACTGCTCGCGCTCCTGGCTCAGCGTGTCGTCCCCACCGCAGGGAATGAAGGTGATATCGCGTTGCAGCACGTCTTCAAGCGTACTTCGGAGATCGACGCGCACCTCGCAGGCAAAGCGGTTCGGTGCCGATTCGTCCGGTGTGAGATGCACCACGTTACCGGTGCGGTCGCGCGTAAAGAGCGGAGGAAAGACCACGCACTCGCCCGGTCCCGTAAAGGTGAATACGGTATCGAGATGCATGGACGCCCGGCGCTTCGGCAGATCTACCATCACCACGTGTTCAATGGCCGTGTGCTCGAAGAGCTGATTTGCAGCAGCCATCACCCCGGTAACTGACGTGCGCTCGGAGTGGCCGATCAGAACGACTTCAGGGCTGGCCACCAGCACATCCCCACCCTCAAACGTAACGCCGGGCGGTAGCGAAAGAAAGCGATCCTTCAGACCGGAGAATCCGGGATGATAGTTCAGGATTGTTGAAATGATGATGTTCTCACGCGCCCGCGCAGCCGTCGCTGGATGGCTCACGATGACGTGATCCGACACAACAGCAGCCAGATCCCTCGTGAACATGAGGTTGGGCACCGGCGGAATCGTGATGGCGAGTGGTAACTCACCGGTAAAAGCAAAAAGGTGAAGCTCGTCCGGCGTAAGTTGTTTGAGCTCCTTCTCAAACGCCTGGAGATTAGTAATTCTGGAGATCTGACACATCTCCTCAACAAAACTGTAGCGGGCGTCTTCCTGCTCAAACGTCTCGCGGAGCAGGTCGCTTATCTGCAGTACGCCCTCATCATCGCCGATCAGCGTGGTGAAGAGCTGACACATCTGCTGATGCTCTTTCTGCGCCTCTTCCACATAAAGGATATCGTCGAACAGCAGGTCGAGCCGGCTGTCTGGCGGCACGAGATCCACCTCGCGCCCGGGTGTATGGACGATCACCTTCTCAAGTGGTGATGTCTCGGACGGCACGTTCAGTCGAAACGACTGCGCAGTCGTCTCTTTGGAAGCGGTTACAGTGGAGGATACATCAGGAGAAGCGCTCACAGCAGGGAAGGGGATTGTTCAAGGAAAAGCACAGGGCGCACGCACGATGCCGCCGACATTCATGATACGAATGTAGCAGGAGAATGTGCAGTGCGGCCGTGGGGAAAGTGCAGACCTATCCCTGTTGCGTATCACCGTCGTTTTCTAAACAGATCGATAAACCGAAGGACTATCGCTACGAGGAGAAGAATCAGGAGAACCCGGACGCCCATCTCCAGCAGAAAGCCGAACACGTTTAGAATTACGTCGAGCAAAACGACAGCCACGATCATCACGATCGCAACGACCAGCCAGCGTATGATTTGTTGGATATCCATGTATGCTTGAAAGCCTACGCGCGGTGAATCGAGGCCTGGTGATGCATGGGATGATGGTGAGGTAGTATTATTCCGTAGTCCGTGTTCGTAACGGCAGCAACAAAGTTGCACCCGGCCGCAAGAAATATTTGGCACAACAGGGATTCAATGGTTCTTAACCATGTGGTTAGCGGTTCAAAGCCGGTTATGAGTCAGTTGGAGCGTAGCTTACCGCATGGAGAATAAGCCCGTGCGCCGGAGCCGAAGGACCGGCTGCCGAGCGGCTTCTTGCCTCAAGTATGCGGGTGATATCATCTGGGGGGCGTTTTTCGTGCCCGATTTCGATCAGCGTACCCACGATGGCTCGCACCATCCCGTGGAGAAACCGATCGGCGGCAACTGTTATGCGGAAGTCATGAGGTCGATCCTCGTCTACGATGTCAAGTCGGGAAATGGTGCAGACGCGGTTTTGGGTGTCTGATTGTTTAATGCAGAACGAATCGAAGTTGTGTGTACCGATGAGATCGGTAGCAGCCTGCCGGATCAATTCCCAGCGTGGCGGTGGGCGAAGGTACCAGCGAAGGTGCCGGTCGAGTGCGCGTGGCTTCGTTGAGATCTGGTAATGGTAGCAGCGCTGGCGCGCATCGTATCGCGCATGAAAACCTGCTGGTGCTTCGTCGACCGACAATATAGCGATACCGTTGGGTGTGAGGCCGTTGAGTGAGCGCTGTAACCGGAACGTGTTGATGCTGTCGCTCGTCTCGAAATGCGCCACCTGCCCGCGGGCGTGCACGCCGGCATCCGTACGGCCGGAGCCAACGACGGTGGGCGCTTCATCGAGGACCGTGGCGAGGGCCTCCTGCAGTGCCTCCTGAACGGTGGGCCGATCTGGTTGAATCTGCCAGCCGTGAAAGGGCCCTCCATCGTATTCGATATGCAGCCTGTAGGTGGGCATCACTTACTCTCGAGCAACCGGATTTTCTTGATGGCTGAATATACTCCCTCAACGACGCCCGATCCAGTCAGGGACGGAAAGGCGCCTTCACGCGTCTATCTGGTCGGATTTATGGGCGCGGGCAAGAGTACCGTCGGCCCGCTCATTGCCGAGCGACTCGGCTACACGTTTGTCGATCTTGACGAGCAGATTGAGGAGCGCGCTGAGCAGCCTATCGCCTCGATATTCGACACCGGGGAGGATGCGTTTCGAGCGCTTGAGAGCACGCTGCTGCGGGAGGTGAGTCAGCAGGAAGACGTGGTCATAGCGCCGGGCGGAGGCGCACTGGCATCGGAAACTAACCTGAGTTTTGCGCAGCGGGAAGGTGTGGTGGTGTATCTGAAAGTCTCGGTGGAGGAACTCACGCGGCGCCTGGCAGAGGATGCCGCCGACCGCCCGCTTTTGTACAACCGCGACGGCACGCCGCTCGCCGATGAGGCCCTACGCGAGCGCATCGCATCGATTCTGGCCGAGAGAGAACTCCGCTACAAGCAGGCGGACATTATTGTAGATGGGGAGAAACCGCCGCAAGAGGTGGCCGAGGATGTTATTGAGGGGCTGGAGGGGAAAGGGTAGCCTTGGATGGAGTCGAGTGCAGGCTCTTCACTGGAGCTCAGGATAACGTGTTTGACAGATTGGCTGCGCATGTTACTCTCTGTGTCAATGCTGAGCGTAGCGAAGCATCACGCCCGTGAGGCATGGCGTCACCCAGCAGAACCAGTCACCAAGCCCCAGCCATGTCAGCTCCGCTGCCAATGCTCTGGCGTCGGCCTTTAGGGCGAGATCCCTCGATCGGGGTCGAGGGCAGGCTCTTCGGTCGCTGACGCTCCCTCAGGACGACGCGATGGTGAAGGTCTTGGGCTGGACTCCTGGTTTCTTCGTTTCCTCGTCCCTTCGTTTCCAAAGTCGCGCCCTCTCGCCCTTTCTTCACCACACGCGCGCAACCGCGTCAAAATAACGTGCACGCAAACGCCTACTCCGCGACAGCCGCCCACGCGCGCGAGTGATCCTCGATGTACCGGAGCACCTGATCGATGGCAACCCGGTCTTGCTGCATCGAGTCGCGGTCGCGGACCGTTACAGTCTGATCCTCCATCGTCTGGCCGTCAACCGTAATGCAGAACGGCGTCCCGGCCTCGTCCATGCGGCGGTAGCGTTTACCCATCGAGCCGCGCTCGTCGTACATCACATTGTAGTGGCGCTTCAGCTCTTCCTCAATCTGGTGGGCGACGTCGGGCATGCCCTCCTTCTTCACGAGAGGGAAGATGGCGGCTCGTATCGGAGCCAATTCAGGATGCAGGCTGAGAACGGTTCGTTCGTCGCCGTCGACGTCCTCCTCACGGTACGCGTCACAGAGCAGCATCAGGATGGTGCGATCCAGGCCAGCCGAGGTCTCGACTACATACGGGATAAATTTCTCCTGCTCGAACGGATCGAAGTACGTCATATTCTTGCCGGAGTACTCCTGATGGCGCCGCAGGTCGTAATCGGTACGGGAGTGGATGCCCTCAACTTCCTTCCAGCCGATCGGGAATTCATACTGGATGTCGACAGCGGCGTCAGCGTAGTGGGAAAGCTGCTCGTGCTCGTGGATACGCAGCTTGTCCGGGTCAACCCCCAGCTCCTGATGCCATTTCATCCGGCGATCCTTCCATGTGTCAAACCAGTCGAGCTGATCGCCGGGCTTGACGAAGTACTGCATTTCCATCTGCTCGAACTCCCGCATCCGGAAGACAAACTGCCGGGCGACGATCTCATTGCGGAAGGCTTTTCCGATTTGAGCGATACCGAAGGGCACGTGCTGACGGGCCGGCTCTCGCACATTATGGAAGTTCACGAAGATGCCCTGCGCGGTTTCGGGGCGCAGAAAGATGCGATCTCCCTCCTCGGCAAGCGGGCCCACCTTGGTTTCGAACATGAGGTTGAACTGGCGGACCTTCGTCCAGTCGAACGCGCCGGAGTCCGGAGCCCGGATTTCCTCATCCATGATTATATCGTAGAGCCGGTCCGGCATTTCAGCGCCGCTGTTTAGAGCTTCCACAAGCCGCTCATGGATGGCGTTGGCCTCATCCTTTTTGCCCTCTTTCATCAGGCCGCGGATATGGTCTTCAATCAGCTCATCGGCCCGATAGCGATGGCGCGAAGCTTTGTCGTCAATAAGCGGATCGTTAAACGCCTCGGTGTGCCCGGAGGCCTCCCACGTTTTCGGATGCATCATGATGGCAGCATCGAGGCCTACCACGTCAGCATTGCGGTAGACCATGTGATTCCACCAGTGCGCCTGCACGTTGCGCTTGAGCTCCACACCAAGAGGCCCGTAGTCATACGTGGCTGCCTGTCCTCCGTAAATTTCAGACGACTGAAAAATGAAGCCGCGCTGCTTGGAGAGGGAGACGATGTTGTCAAACAGGGTGCTCATGATGAATCAACCGAACAGAGTGGGTGAGTGAAGACAAGCAGGCAAGGTAGGTAGCCCGGCTATCTCATACAACGCTTCCCCTTTGAATTGGTCGTGATTCAACACGCATGGTTTCCACATACTTTCCGCTGCCCGAGGAGTCCCACGAAAATACGGATGAATACACCGATCTGCAAGCTTCGGGCTCTGATACCGTGGTGGGGCGGCTTATCGTGCGGTCGCCTGTTCTCCCGCGTCGAAGTGCTCGGCCAGGGTGTTTAGCAGGTTTTGCCGGCGCAGATCCGCGCCGGTCGCACGCACGTATACTTCTTCATCGATCAAAATAGCGATGGGGTACACGTAGCGGGTCTGCGGTCCCAGATAGGTTCGCATTAGTTGCCCACCTTCATCGTGCACCTGCGGCGACGAAATCTCGTATTCCAGCAGGAAGGAGATGAGATCGGAATACCGATCATTGGCCACACCGATTATCTCGAACCCCCGGTCCCCGTACATCTCATACGCCTCTTTCAGATAGGGTACGTCTCCGACGCATGGTGGGCACCACGTGCCCCAGAATTCAAGCAAAACCACAGAGCCGTTGTAATCGGCCAGGCTAATGGTTTCTCCCCGGATGTTCTCCGCCTGAAATGGTTTTGCGGGTTCGTTGATGCGGAGCGGGTCGGTACTGCTACATGCCAGCAGTGCGCAGAGGAGGGTGCAGACAATGATTGCTCGAGGTACGGCCATGGGTCGTGGCGAGCCAGGTGGCATGGGACAGGGTTATCGCAGCAGGTTGCGCTCAGCGAGCGACGTGTAGGTGTCACCAGCAATAATGATGTGGTCGTGCACCGGCGTCCCCATTAGCTTACCCGCTTCGCAGAGCTGACGGGTGATTTTGAGGTCCTCCCGGCTTGGTTCGGGATTTCCGCTTGGGTGATTGTGGAGGCAGATGACCGCGGCGGCGTTCTCCAGGATAGCTTTCTTGAAGATGGCCCGCGGCTCAACGATGCTGGAAGCGAGGCCGCCCTCGCTTGCGTTGTAGTCCCCGATGATTACATTAGCCGTGTTCAGCAATACGACCTTAAAGATCTCCTTCTCCAGGTCGCGCATATGGGGAGCGTAGACCGCAGCGACATCTTCAGGGCACGTTACCTGGATGCGTTCCCCACCGGCTCGTTGCGATTCCACCCGGCGCCCAATCTCGAATGCCGCCTGCAGTTGCACGGCTTTGGCCGGACCAACCCCCACCACCCGCATCAACTCTTTTAACCTGCGTTTCGACAGATCGTGGAGTGAGCCGAACGTGCGGCCCAGCGCCTGCCCAAGCTGTACAGCGGATATAGGGCCGTTTTTCGTAGACGTGCCCGAGCCAAAAATCAGTGCAATAAGCTCGGCATCAGACAACGCACCCGCGCCGTGCTCGATAAACTTCTCCCGGGGACGGTCGGAGACATCCCACTCGTGGATGGGCGCGTGGTAGCGGATGATCGGTTCTTCAGAGGCTTCCTGCGAACCGGGCATGGAGACGCTGTTTCTTATCGGGGGATAGACTGCTATGTAGACACAGCATTCCCGAAAACATAACCTCCACGCAAATTATTGCTACCCTTCCATCACATTGGCCAGCAGGCTCGCCAGCATCTCTTCGTTGGACTCAGACTGCTTGAGATGGCGCAGGAGCGCGTTCATAGCCTCCAGTGGCGGGCGCGAGTTGAGCGCGCGCATCAGGCGGTTGTGAGCCGGAAGCTGCTCTTCTGGAATGAGAAGCTCTTCGTTACGCGTACCGCTCTTGCGCAGGTTAACGGCCGGGAAGATGCGCTTA
>SLED01000187.1 GCA_007124945.1 Salinibacteraceae bacterium
AGTCACCCCTCGCTTGCGCTTTCGCTCAATCGATACGGCTTGTTTCTGAGACGAGACCTTGACGATCCGGAAGGTGCAGAGCGGTACTACCGTCGAGCGCTTCAGATAATGGAAGAGGAGGTGGGTACTGCCCATCCCAGAACGCTCACGGTGCGGGGAAACAACCTATCGGTAGCACTGCGGAGACAGGGGCGATACGAGGAGACGGATTCCCTACTCGCAGCACAGCTTGACACCATCCGCTCCCACTTTCCCTCGGACCACTGGCGAGAAGCAGCAGCGCTACAGGCATTGGGATCACTGCGCGCAGACCTGGATCGCCTCGATACGGCCGCTGTACTGCTGCAAGAAGGGCACCGAATGCACATTGACGAACTGGGTGAGGATCATGCGTGGACGGCCCGCGCCGGCGCGATTCTTGGCTATGCGCTTGCCCGGCGCGGAGATCTGACGGAAGCTTACTCCGCACTCGAGCCGGCCGACTCCGTACTGCAGGCCACGCATCCCGATTCAACGACGGCTAACCTCAGGATCGCACGCGCGGTCGCTCACAGCGGGCTGGGGATCTATCATCTCAAACAAGGTGCTTACACTCGGGCCGATTCCCTCTTGCGTGCAGGGTATGAGGTAACACGCGATCTTCATGGCGAAGAATCCCTTCGCAGTACCATCTTGCGGGCCTATCTCGACACGTTGCAGATGAGACAGGGCGTCGAGTGAGGGGTGCTGGGCGATGCCTTCCGGTTTGGCTGAAGAACTTCTGGTTGGACCGTGTGGAGACCTTCATCGACTCGCTTTGCACCCGGTCCGGTTACTCATCAGGCTGGTCCGGCGGGTCCGGGAGGATGACCAGCACGTCGAAGTCGGTCTCTGCCGTGCCGCCTTCGTTCTCGGCGGTGACTGTGCTGAGGGCTTCGGCGGCAGACCGAATGGCTAACGATAATTGAGAGACGGACGGAATTCGTTTAGAGCCCTTGAAGTCCGTTTTCGTGCTGTCATTGCGAGCGAACGCAGTGAGCGCAGCAATCTCCAACCGGCCAATAAAGACTGTGAGATTGCTTCGCTGCGCTCGCTATGACAGTCTCTTCTTCTGATTCAGGACCATCCCTCATTTGATTGATACACGAGGCCCACATGAGAGCCTGTAAGAGTTTTCGAGCGAGCCGTGGGCGCCCATCGCCTCGATATCACCGAGCGGGCCTACATCCGCCCCGGTCGCGACACCGTGCTGAGCATGTGCAGGGATGACCGTTGCCAGCGAAAGCACAATACCGACCAGAAGTGCTAACCAGGTAGATGAAACTTTTGAGCGGATCACGCCGGAGGCATGTATTGAAAGTGCCACGGCGGTCAGTGGCAGTACGCCCCTTGGTGTCGCGAGCTACAGATCGCCAAAGCCCACGACATCGCCCGGTAACAGCACCGCCCCCACCTCATCTACAGCGTCGAGCGTAGCCCGCGGCATTTGGTCTACCGCACTCTCGGACATGGCGTCAACCGCCGCACCGCCTACGATGAGGGCGATATCATCTCTAAATAATTCATCTCCCGGGAAACTGTGCAAGTCCCTTACGTCCATCGGAATCAATTCGTCGCCCGGAAACAACTCGTCTCCAGGGAAAAGCTCATCGCCTGGGAAAAGCTCGTCGCCTGGAAAAAGCTCATCGCCTGGGAAAAGCGTCTCGCTCAACTCATCCCCCGGAAACCACACTCCGCCTTCCTCAACAGCGGCAATCACTTCTTCCTCAAGCAGGAAGCTCAGTGTCACCATCACGTCAGCCTCCTGCTCGAAGGTTGCCGCAGCCTCTTCTTCTCCGAGACGGTCCACGAAGGTTGCGCCATCCGTGGCGTTGACAAACGCGTCGGGAGCGTCGGAACGTACCAGTTGATCACCGGGGAAGAAATCATCGCCCTGTTCGAAGCCGAACTCGTGGCGGACGTCCTCCGGTGGGAAGGCATCGCCTCGCCAGAAGACGCTCCACGTATCGCCCGGGATCTCATCCCACATGTCCCCCGGAAACAGTTCGACCCACATGTCCCCGGGGATGGATACCCGAATGTCCTCCGGCGCTATGGCGCCGGTCAGGTCTTCGCCGAGGGGCGTAAGCTCCCCGTCCTCGACCCATGAGGAGCCCGGGAAGTAAACAGCCACCTCGCCGGCATCAACGGAGCGTTCAAGCTCAACGCCGTCGGGGTCGTCCTCATCATCGTCGAGTGCGTCCGTAATTTCGTCGCAGGCCGCAAGCCCGAAAACGAGGAACAGGCCGATAGCTACCGAAAGGAGGAGGGAACCGTGGCGTTTAACGTGTGAGCGTGCAAACATGGCTCTGATAGATATTCTGAAACAGTTTGGCGAAATATGTCTGGGTCAATCTTTCCAATCAGGGAGGTTCGCAGTCCTCATTCACTGCAACCCGTTTCACTTTCGAACACGAGTGCTCCCACCACAACCGCGACACCGCCTCTTGTGAAGAAGCGGTGAATCGCTGCGCTTTTCATCGACCGCACGGCCATCAAGTCTCAAAAGGTGGTCTATAACCAACCTCTCCGACTAAAACTAAACTCAGTCCCATATCGCTGGGCGGGACTCCATCAAGCAGGCTATTAGTTGGTACTGAAGTCCTTCCGGATATTCCACACCGCGCTGAAGATCCCACCGCTACCCCAGTGAATGCCGTAGACCGTCACTGTATCGCCGTGCCACTTGAAGACCGGCGAGCCGCTGTCTCCATCATCCGAATGGTAGCTCGCCCGGTCCTGGCACCGATACGCAACCTTGTCACCATCGACTTCCACGCGTTCGCCGTCGTCAGAAGGGCGCCCCGTCATGCAGGTTCGATTGACAAAGCCATAGGTCCACCCGGTCCTCTGCCCAATCTTATCGAGCATCTCTCCCCCGATGGGAGCCGACATACTGGCCTCAATAGTGAGGCTCGGTGAGCCGTGATCGATCTCAAGCGGACCGGCGGTATCTCCACCCGGCCCCGCCCAGGTCTCCGGACGGGCAATGCCCCCGTCGGCAGGCAGCTCGATGTCATCCTCATATTCCACGAAAGCGGCATCGCTGTAGCGACAGCTCCGTAGGCCTAAAAATCCGCAAGACTCGAAGTCCGGATCTACCGCTTCCGTGCCGATTTGATTGCCGGCAACCGGCTGATTGAACGTTGTGCCCGTCACCGTGCCAAGCTCGTCAGTGCAGTGACTGTTTGTTGCAAATCCAACCTGACCCTCAAGCCCTGCAATAAATCCGAAGGTGCACTCTCCGCCCGAGTGAATTTGAATGCCTCCGAGAGGCGGGCTGATGTTGCTCCTAAGGGTGTGACTCTGTAGATCGATCGGTTCGGTCACCTTCAGATCAATAGCCTCTCGGGGAATATCAAGCTCTTGAAGAATGGCTTCGACCTCTTCAAACGCATTACGATCGTCTACGGCGACGGTGAGTTCATTTTCTCGCTCGTAAAGATCGACAAACACAACCTCGTCTACAGCAAACACCTCGTGGAGCTCATCGAACCATGTGAGCAGATCGGGCATCCCATAGTTTCCTCCAAGGAGTTCAAGTTGGGGATCGTCGACCGGGCGGCGTTCACTGCTACCGCGCTCAAGCACGTCGTCGCCAAAGACGCTTTCAAGCGCCTCGCGAACCTCATCCGCTCGGTCGGGAGCAGGCTCCAAGAGATAAACGTTGGGATGACCGTCTTCATCGAAGAAGAAGCCGCCAAAGTCGGGTACCTGCTCCGCAACTGCTGCAAAGTCGTCGTGGATGTTGGAGCCGGCTGGCTCGAGGAGATTAATACCTTCGAAGCGGTCGGGATCGTCCTCATCATCGTCGAGCGCGTCCG
>SLED01000224.1 GCA_007124945.1 Salinibacteraceae bacterium
ATAAAAAGGCTGTTGACAAACCCACAGCGGAATTCTCCGCATCCGGCTTGGCGCAAGCGGTAGGACAAGAGCCACCAGGCAATGCGCGATTGCGGTCGAGAGAAGAGGGGTGGGGAATCAACCGCCCCTTAATCTACAACGGCGAAAAGTCAGGTTGCAACTATCATCCAGAGATATTCTCGACGATTGGCCCTATTCACATCTTCTTTGACCGCTGGGACGCCTCGCCCTTTGGCAGAGGCGTGAGAGAATCTATCGACACGGCGGGGACTATTTCAACTCGCCGGGCGATTGCTCCTCTAACGTGGCCACTCGAGGGTCGCTTCGAGCCGTGAGCACCTCGGCCACAGCCTCCTCATCGTCCATCAGCTGGCCGGTAATTCGCTGGAAACGCCACGTAAGCAGAAGCGCCGCCACCGTAAGGCCTACAACCAGCCCCCACCAGAGCCCCACCGCCCCGTAGCCGGCGTACAGCCCCATGGTGGCGCCCACCGCCAGCCCCAATCCCCAATACGATATAAATGCGATGAGCATCGGCACGCGCGTATCCTTGAGACCCCGCAGCGCGCCCGCCGCCGCTACCTGCAGTCCATCCGCAAGCTGGAAGACGGCAGCGACACCGAGCAATACGGCCGCCAGCTCCAGCACCTCCACACCACCGGGCGTACCCGGCGCCATGAACACCCGGGCAATGGTAGACGGAAACGTCCAAAAAACGAATGCGGTGAAAAGCGTGCAGGCCGTGGCCAGCGACAACCCCGCATAGCCGGCCCAGCGCGACCGCTGAGGCGAGCGTTTTCCAAGATTCTGCCCTACTCGAACCGACGTGGCTATCCCAACTCCCAGCGGGAGCATAAAGGCCACGCCCGCACACTGAATCGCTATCTGGTGAGCGGCGAGCGGTATCGTGCCGAGCATTCCAACCAGCAGCGCCGTTGCCGTGAAGAGGCCCGCCTCCATCCCCCATTGCACGCCGATGGGCCATCCGATGCGAAACAGCTCCCGGAAGTACACGGGGTCGGGCGTGCCCACCTGTTCAAATATCTGGTACTCGTCGAAATCGCGCTGTGACGTAACGTACGTGATGAGCATGCCAAACATGGCGGTGTACACCAGCGCGCTGGCCAACCCTGTACCAACGAGCCCCAGCGCTGGAAAACCAAGCTGGCCAAACATGAGCACGTAATTGGCGCCAATGTTCAATACCGCGCACACGAAGATAATTATCGTCACGGGAAACGGCCTCGAGACGCCTTCCACAAAACAGCGCAGCGCCATAAACCAGAACGCAGGCAGCAGGCCAAGCGCCATCACCCTGAGGTACGCCTGTGCGATAAGCACAGTCTCCTCCACCTGACCCGTCAATCGCCAGAGCGGGGCAACATTCCACAGCAGAATAAACGCCGGAATGGTAAGCGCAAGCCCCAACCAGAATCCCTGCCTCACCGCGCGCCCGGCTTTTTCCGGCCTTCCCTGCCCGAACGCCTGCGACACCATCGGTCCCACGGCAGAGAGCACGCCAAAACCCACGACCAAAATGAAGAAAAAGGTTGTATTGCCAAGGGCTACGCCAGCCAGCTCCTCCGCTCCCAGACGTCCAACCATTACCGTGTCTACAAAACCGAGCGATACCTGCCCGAGCTGCGTAGCTACCACCGGTGCAGCCAGCGGGAAGAGGCGACGCACTTCGGTGCGGTACATCTCAGAAACGGACAGACGTGGCATTCGGGCGCCTACCACAGGAGGCTACTATTCGAGGGCTTCAAATCGCAATAACGCCACCTTTACGCCATGGCGGATGGGGCGTTCGGACAAAGAGAAGCGGAGCGATATTCTATAGATTGTGAACAACACCCGTTTAAAGGCGCCGCCATTGATACAGCAAGTATCCGAACGCGACGAAGTGGAATCTGCCCGTGAAATGCAGGTTCGGCTAAAAATATTCGGGCTGATAATGTCACGTTGATCTCGTACCATTGGAAAAGGCTGCAGGCGATGCCTCGCAAGCCGACGCCCCTCCACCGCTCGTCCACCTCCCACTTTTTGCACCATGAGAGCCGCTCTTCGCCCCCTCGTCCTCCTGTTCGTTGCTTTCTTGATTTTGCCCCGGCCGGCTGCCGGTGAGACTTCCTTCGAGGCCCCGCCCACCGATGCCGCGATAGCAGCGCCAGACCGTCAGGAGGGTTTCTTCACCATACATTTTGATGAAGAGGACGGACGCCTTTTGCTTGAGGTCGATCGGCTGGAAAAGGATTTTCTCTACATGACCGGTCTGGCCACAGGCAGCGGGATGAGCAGTCCATTACTCGACCGCGGCCAGATCCAGGGCGAATTCATCGGGCGCTTCCTGCGGAGGGGAAATAAACTCTACCTCGAGCTGCAAAATCCCCGCTTCACCTCGTATGATGCCGACAATCCTGCGCTGCTGCAATCGGTGGAGGAGTCCTTCGCCAAATCGGTGATTGCATCCTTTGAAATCGTAGAGTCTAACGACGAAGGCTACCTCATCGATGCAACGGACTTTTTCAGTGGTGATGCGCTCAACCTGCAGCGACGCATGCAACAGGCAGGTCACGGCAATTTTTCGCACAACCGCGAGCGCAGCTACATCCACTCCGCGCGGGCTTTCCCAAAAAACACAGAGATTCAGAGTGCTGTGACCTTTGTAGCAAACGACCCCTCGGGGCAGGTACAGGGGCACGTGCCGGACGGACGTTACCTCACCCATCGCGTGCATCACTCACTCGTCGAGCTTCCCGATGATGGCTACGAACCGCGGCCTTTCGACCCGCGGGTGGGGTACTTCTCCGTGCAACGGTACGACTTCTCACGAGGGCTGGACGAGGATTACGTGCAGCGGCACATTGTCAGACATCGGCTGCAGAAGACGGACCCGGAGGCTGAGGTGAGCGAGGTGGTCGAACCGATTGTGTACTATGTCGACCCGGGCATCCCGGAGCCGTACCGAGAAGCGTTCTTCGAAGGGTTCGAGTGGTTTGCTGGCTTATTTGAGGATGCGGGCTTCCGCGACGCCTTTGAGGTGCGGGATATGCCCGAGGACATGGACCCGATGGATGCCCGCTACAACACGGTTGTGTGGGTGCATCGCAGCGAGCCGGGACCATCGGTTGGGCCCACCTTCCGCGACCCCCGAACCGGCGAGATCATCAAGGCCACGGTGCGTATGGACTCGCACCGATCGCATGTCAATTTCGATATGTTCAGGGCTTACCTCCCCGCGCTGGTTGAGGGCGCTGACGCCGAGGAGGTTGCCATGGCCCGGCGCAGGCAGCACGCAGCGCACGAAATCGGGCATACGCTCGGGCTGGCCCACAACTTCATCGCAGAAAGCTACGGGCGCGCCTCCGTGATGGACTACCCGGCGCCGAAACTGCGCCTCACCGACGAGGGACGCATCGACGTGTCAGAGGCCTATAGTCCGGGGCCCGGCGTGTACGACTCGCTGGCCATCAGGTGGGGCTACGGGCAGTTTCCGGAGGACCAGGAAGAAGCGCGCCTCCAGGAGATTATCGACGAGATTGTTGATCGCGACATCGAGTTCATTACCCATCCCTGGCACGGTGCCTCCGGAAGTCACCCGCGTGCGAGCACCTGGGCGCTGAACGAGGACCCTCTCACAGAATTTGACCAGGCTCTGTCGATTCGCCAGGTGCTGATGGAGCATTTCGACGAATCGGTGCTGCTTGAGGGCGAGCCTCTCTGGCGCCTGAACGAGCGCTTCAACCACGTCTACTTTCACCACCGCTTTTCGCTGGAGGCACTCGCAAAGTACCCCGGCGGTTACGAATTTCAGTACAGTATCAAGGGTGATGGTCGAGGTGCGGGTGAAGTGATCGATGCGGCCGATCAGCGACGGGCGCTTACGTTGTTGATGGATGCCATCGAGCCGGAGCACCTGATCATCCCTGAGCATGTGGAGCGTAACATGGCGCCGCGACCCTACGGATTCGCCGATAACGATCGCACCATCAATACGTCAGGTGGACCGGCCTTCGACCAGCTGGGGCCAGCGCACGCTCTCACGGGCATGGTGTTCGACCATCTGCTCCATCCGCAGCGCGTGGCCCGCATCGTGGCGTTCGCCGACCGCAACGCCGAAAACCCGACGATGGAAGAAGTGGTGGACTACCTGATTGAACGCGTGTGGCGGCGGGACAACGCTGACGAACATACGGCCTACCACATCATTGCGCAGCGTGCTCTATTGATGGCACTGATGGAACTCGCAGAAAATGACAACGCGGTGTACGAGGGACAGGCAGCGGCAGAATACGGCCTCTCGGGCATCCAGCGCATCATTGAGGACGCCGCTCCTGATGACGCCCGGCTGACCTCCCACCTCAACCGAGCCGAACGCCAGCTGGCGCGCTTCTTCCGAGATGGCACGATCCCCGAGCGTCCCGGTGCCGTGCCGCCTCCGCCCGCCGGTACGCCCATCGGGTCGGAGTAGCTCGCCCCCGAAAAGCTCTCATGGCCACGCAGGATCTTCTCACAAACCCCGTGGGATCTCCGCATCCCCAGTGCAAGGCTGTTGTTCATACCGGCTGTAATTTGAGAGCGGCACGTCCGCTCCGACGGAAAACACGCGTTTCGTGTTGACAGGTAGGCTCTTGAGGATGTAGCAGAGCGGCTGTTAATGCAGACCATCCCCGACCCTGAAAAGGGTGCTCTTGCTATCTCATTTTCTTCCTACGTATGTCTACCTCTTTCGACCAGTTCAATCTGGCCCCTACCCTCGTTCAAACCGTCGCCGATCGTGGATACGAGGCGCCGACGCCTATTCAACAGGCACTCATCCCTGCTATGCTGGACGGCCGTGATGTCATCGGCCAGGCGCAGACCGGCACGGGAAAAACGGCTGCCTTCGCGCTACCGCTACTCCACAAGCTCCAGCCAGGCCAGGGTCATGTGCAGGCGCTGGTACTAACCCCCACCCGCGAACTCGCAAAGCAAGTTGCCGAGGCCGTCTACCTCTACGGCCGGAACGGCGGCACGCGTGTGCTGCCCATTTACGGCGGTGAGTCAACCAGCCGTCAGATCCGGCGCCTCAAGAAGGGAATCGATGTGGTAGTCGGTACTCCCGGCCGCCTGCTCGATCTGATCCGGAAGGGTGCCCTGGACCTCAGCAACGTAGAGACGGTCGTGCTCGATGAGGCTGATGAGATGCTGAGCATGGGCTTTATCGACGACATCGAATCTATCCTTTCGGCCACTCCCTCCGATCGGCAAACGGCGTTTTTCTCCGCCACGCTACCCACCAGCATCAAGCGCCTGGCCGAGCGGCACATGCGCAACCCGAAGACCTGTCGGCTGGAACCCAATCAGCGCACGGCCGACACGATCGAGCAGCGCTACTACGTGGTTAACCACCGCGACCGCACCTCTGCCCTTCTCCGGCTGCTCGAAGCCGAGCCCACGGAGAGTGTAATCGTCTTTTCGCGCACCAGAAAAGATTCGTTCGTTCTGGCGGCTGAACTCCAGCAGCACGGACATTCCGCCGGCGCCCTAAACGGGCAGATGGACCAGAGCGCCCGAAACCGGATGCTTGAGCGCTTTCGCGACCGTCGCATCGATATCCTTGTGGGTACCGATGTGGCCTCACGCGGGCTCGACATCGATCATATCTCCCACGTGGTCAACTACGAGCTACCGCGCGATCCACAGGTGTACGTGCACCGCGTCGGGCGAACAGGCCGCGCTGGAAGCACGGGTGTTGCACTGACGCTCATCACCAACCGCGAACGTGGCAAGCTGTCGAAAATAGAGCGCTACACCAAGCGCAAGATGACGCAAACCGAACTTCCGACCGAAGCCGACCTACAGGCAAGCCGCGACCGGCAACTGACCGAGCAACTCAGCAAACGTCTCGAGACCAACGGTTTTGTTCGCGAGCGCGCTGTCGCTGCTTCCCTGGTAAAGGAAGGTCACGACCCGCTCGACATTGCCGCAGCTGCACTTCAGACTACACGAACCAAATCGCGCACCACGTCGCGGCAGCCAGCTCGCCAGGACGAAGGTCCTCGCAGGGGCGGTCGCAGTAACGGTCATGCCCGGGCCTCACACGAGCGCGGAATGGTACGCTTGACGATGGACACGGGTAAGGCCAGCGGCGCCCGCCCCGGACACGTTGTGAGCACACTCTCCCATTTTGGCGGAATCCCCGGCGGCGTGATCGGGAAAATCACCATCAAGCCACGGCAAACCCTGGTGGATGTGCCCGCCGACCTTGTTGACAAGCTGCTCGCCCAGAGCGGCAACTACAAAATCAAGAACCGGCGCGTACAGCTGGCACGAGCCTGACTTCGTTTCCGCGGCCAATTACCGCGGAGAACAGCCTCGGGCGCGTTAGTGACAATGTTGATGATCCTCTGACCACACGGTACCGGGTGGACAATCGGGTTGGCCACTATTGCCGGTTAAGGACATCCCGGCGATTGCCAGCCCGAGGAGCAGGGCCAGCACAACAATAACGGTTGCCCAGGACGAGGTCAGTAGCGAATCGCTCCTGCCCTGGCAGCAGTGCTTATATTTTTCGCCGCTACCGCAGCTACACGGGTCATTTCTTCCGGGATTATCAGCCATGAAGCCAGGTTCTGATTGTACGGTACGAAGCCAGAGCTCAACCTAACGAAAAAAAACCTCCCTCGCGTGAATCCCTTCGATACAGGAGTTTCTGGATGATCAACTGTTGCATCACCGCCACTCTCATTAATGCAGTCGTTCACGCTCCAGGTTTCTGTGCCAAACACAGCCATTGTGCCCGGTTGCGCCCCTATCCGAGCCGTACCTCATGTACCACCCGAATGCAGTGCTCGCTGACATAATCCAGCCCGGCCTCCCTTGCTACCGATTCGGCCTCCGGGGTGTGTACGCCCAGTTGCACCCATACGGCCGGTGCCTTTTCCTGCACGCCAGCCCGCGATACCGCATCCCTGACCATCTCCGCAGCGGCTGAAGGACGACGAAAGATGTTAACGATATCAACCTCCACATCATCCGGAATACTCGCGAGGTCAGGATAACTATCCAGTCCCAGCGTCCCGTTGATATTGGGATTTACCGGTATCACGGTGTACCCTGCATCCAGCAGATATTTTGCGATCTGATAGCTATCGCGTTCCGGCCGATCCGAGCAGCCAACAACAGCAATGGTAGAAGAGTCTTCGAGAAGAGCTTTGAGGTCTGGCATGGCATCGTAGGCGGTCGTTTTCCAGGGTAACTGAGATAAGGCCGTGGGGGAAGCAGAGAATAGCGGATTCGGGCAGATTCTGCAACTGGTACCGTACTGCCGAGCGGCTGCTTTTTCTGCTCAACAAGAAGCCGGATGACCTCTCCCGGGAACGCAATGCCTCCTTTCCCTTACCGTATGCCGCTACAGCAGTCTCGCCGTATTCCGTGCGGGGTGTGTACCTTTGATGCTGTATTTTGTATAATTTGCATTCTGTAACCGCGCAGGAGACCGCCTGCGCACCTTTTGTAACTGAACAGCTCCCGCCATGCCGAAATCGGAAAGCCAGTATCTACTGGACTTTGAGAAGCCGCTCGTAGAGCTGGAGCAGAAACTCGATGAGATGCGCTCGCTTGATGCGGGCAACCTCTCAATCGATCTATCGGGAGAGATTGCCGCGCTCGAAACTCGCGTGCAGGAGCTTGAGCGCTCCATTTATGAAAACCTCACCCGCTGGCAGCGTGTGCAGATTGCCCGGCATCCACTCCGGCCATACACGCAGGATTTCATCGATGCGCTGACGGACAACTTTGTGGAGTTACACGGCGACCGTGCCTACGGCGACGACCGCGCCATCGTGGGCGGTTTTGCCACGTTTAAGGGAGACCAGCATGGATACCGCGACCGCACAGTGATGGTGATGGGTCACCAGAAAGGTCGAGATACGAAGGAGCGCAAGTTCAGGCGGTTCGGGATGCCCAATCCTGAGGGATACCGAAAAGCCCTGCGGCTCATGAAGCTGGCCGCCAAGTTCAATAAGCCGGTACTGGCCCTGCTTGACACACCGGGTGCGTTCCCGGGTCTTGAAGCAGAGCAACGGGGGCAGGCAGAGGCGATCGCCCGCAATCTATTTGAGATGGCCCGCCTACCCGTACCCATCATTATCGTGGTAATAGGTGAAGGCGCCTCAGGCGGCGCTCTCGGAATTGGCGTGGGCGACCGTATGCTGATGCTGGAGAACGCCTGGTATTCGGTGATTGCGCCGGAGAGCTGCTCATCTATCCTCTGGCGCTCGTGGGATTACAAGGAAGAAGCAGCCCGTGCGCTTAAGCTTACCGCACCCGACCTCGTCGATGTCGGCGTCGTGGATCAGATTGTACCCGAACCCATCGGCGGCGCCCACCGCGACCCCGAACAGCTCTTCGCCACTACCGGACAGGCCATTGCGCAGGTGATGAATGAGCTCAGCCAGCTGTCCGTACCAGATCTGCTGGATGCGCGCCTTCAGAACCTGGACAGCATGGGCATCTTCGAAGAGGCGGAGGCAGAGGCTTCTGTTGCGTAGGGCCCGTACTGTTTGCACGATAGTGCTGCACCAGGACTTTCGCCGACCGCCCACGAAAACGCCTGAACCTTACGAGCATACGCGCTGTTCGACGCAGCCGTACCGACATCGGTCAAACTTCATCCATTGCGCGATAGCTCATCTCGCTTAACGTATGTATCGGTACGATTATCATCACCGGGTGCGTTACCGCGAGTGCGATCGAATGGGTGTCGTTTATCACACTCATTACGTCGACTACTTTGAGGCAGCGCGGACTGAGGCGCTCCGGGAGATGGGGCTCGCCTACAAATCCCTGGAAGATAGCGGGATTATCATGCCCGTCGTGGACCTCTCCGTGCGATACCGGCGCCCCGCCCGGTATGACGATGAGCTTGTTATCACGTCAATGTTCGATGCCGTACCCAGCTCACGGGTAAATATCGGCTACGAGGTTCGCCGGAAGAACGAAAAGACGACGCTGGTCACGGGAGAGGTAACCCTGTGTTTTGTGGATCAGCAGCGCAACCGCCCGGTCGCCGCGCCTGGCCATGTGCGTGAGCTTTTTGAGGTAGCGCTTAAGAACAGTCAGTGATGGCGACCTGCAGAACCTGGCTTACCAGGCGGCGATCAAACGATTATCTACCAGTCACAATAGCGTTCGGCGGATATCTGAGAAATCCAGAAGGCGCTTCCCGACAGCAGAAGGCACAGAAAGAGGCTTCCATCCAAGTGCCGCAAACCACTTGCAGTCCGGGACGTTATTTCTCTGCTTGGTTCACAGGTTACCCTCAAATCTCCCTGTTCGCGTATGCTTGTGCAAGATGCGATGCAAACCCCGGTCTACACTGCTCTGGTAGACCAATCGCTTGAAGCGACCTATCGCTTTATGCAAACGGAGAAGGTTCGCCATCTGCCCGTTTTACAAGATGGACAGCTCGTGGGCGTCATCACCGATCGGGATTTGCGCTACGCCACCAGCCGGCTGCACGAGCGCCCCTTCGAGCCGGGCGACCGGGTCGGCAACGTGATGAGCACGCCGCCGATCACGATTGGTCCGCTTGAGCCGGTGGAGGAGGCTGCCCGCCTGATGCGCCAACACGCTATCGGTTGCCTTCCTGTTTTGGACGCCGGCAATCTTGCGGGAATCGTGACCGGGACGGATTTGCTGGATGCCCTGATGCGAATGACCGGCATCACCAAACCCGGCGGACGTCTGGCTGTCCGCCTTCCCGACACACCCGGGCGCCTCGCCGCGCTCACCGGCCGTGTCGCCCAGGAGGAAATCAATATCCGCTCGGTTCTTTCCTACAACGAGGACGATGACCACCTGTACGTGCTGCTGCACATCGACACGATCAATACGCATGAACTGGCCGACGCGCTGCGAACCGAAAGCTTCGATGTCGTGTGGCCGCCTCAACGACCACGCCCGGCGGCCTAACTCAGTTTGCAGATGACTGCTTTCCTGTTTCATCCCGAGTATCGTTCGTACTATTTCGGGCCGGAGCACCCGTTCAGTCCAGTACGACAGGAGATGCTGCTGGACCTGCTGGAGGCACTGGGTTGCACACCCGAAATACAGCGCCCTCAGCCTGCCTCTGAGGAGGAGCTTATAAAAATACACGATGCTGCGTTTGTTGAGGCTGTGGCTGCCGCACATCCCGACGACCCGGCGACGCACCGACGTGATCTTGGCCTCGGTACGGCCGACGTACCGGTCTTTAAGGATATGCACGAGGCCGCACGGCTGCTCGTGGGCGGTACGTTGACGGCGGCTCAACTTGTGGCCTCGGGAAAGCATGACCGCGCACTTCAGATGGGCGGCGGATTACACCACGGCCAGCGCGCGCTGGCCTCGGGCTTCTGTGTCTACAACGACCTCTCCGTTGCCATCCATCATCTGCGAGACGAAGGGCTTCGTGTAGCCTACCTGGACATCGACGTGCATCACGGGGATGGCGTGCAGGCGATCCATTACGAAGACCCGGGCGTGCTGACCATTAGCCTGCACGAGACCGGGCGCTACCTGTACCCGGGCACGGGGCGCGTGCACGAACTCGGCGAGGGCGCCGCGAAGGGTTATAGCCTGAACGTGCCGCTGGAGCCGTTTACCGAGGATGCGAGCTACCTGGACGTGTTCGAGCGGGTGGTGCCCTACGCATTGGAGCATTTCCACCCGGATGTTTTGGTAGTGCAGTGCGGTGCCGACGCACACTTCAGCGACCCGCTGGCCGATCTTCTCCTTACCACGAAAGCCTACGAGCAGCTTTTCCGGCGCATCCTCGAACTGGCGGATAAGCACGCTGCCGGCCGGGCCGTCTACACCCTCGGCGGCGGCTACGCGCCCGACGCCACCGTGCGTATCTGGACGATCCTTGCTCTTTTGCTCATGGACGCCTCCCTCCCAGGGAAACTGCCCTCATCATGGGTGGAGGCGTGGAGCGAGAAGCTCGGCACCGACCTAACGCCCACCCTCCACGATGCGCCCCGCACGTTCGACATTCCGCGTAGCAAGACAATCTTCTCGCAGAACGAGCAGGTTAGCAAGCGCCTGCTGGAGCTGGTAGCGACGGCGTGGTATCAGGCGTGGTGAGGCGGTGTTCGCGAATCGACGCGCCGAAGGCTTGACTATTACCCCTCCACCGCTACCTCCGATACTGTTACCGCGGGCACAGTTACGGTGAAGGTCGTGCCCTCGCCCAGCTTGCTCTCGATCTCCACCTCGCCTCCGTGGAGGTCAACTATGTTATGCACGATGTACAAACCCAACCCGGTCGATCCTTCACCTGCTGTCGGCCGGGCCGAAAGCCGCTGTAGTTTTTGAAACGCTCGTTGCATGTCTTCCTCGGACATCCCCGGGCCTTCGTCCTGCACCGAGAGTACCACGTGCCTGCCCCGCTGCTCGACAGACACCCAGACGCCTTTATCTCGGGGCGAAAACTTGATGGCATTGCTGATGAGATTATCCAGCACACGAGGCATGTACTGCTGATCTACCTCCGCGAACACGGGCCCATCATGCTCCACGTGCAGGTCAATGGATTTCTTTGCTGCCTGCGCCTCGTTACGTCGCACTACAGAACGCACCATCTCCACCAGTTCGCTCCGCGTGAGATGCAGCTCAAGCCGGCCCTGTTCAATGGCATCGGTTTGCTGGAGCGCCTCGATCGTTGCATTCATCGACCAGACATTCTCCTGAATGATCTCAAGGTACTCTTGCGCCTGTTCTTTCGGCAAGTCCTCATCGACGATTATTTCAGAGAAACCGACGATGCTGTTGAGCGGATTTTTTAACTCGTGAGCTGCGATACTCAAGAACTCATTGTTCTGATCGACCGCCCGGCGCAATCGATCGTTCGCGCGCTCCAATGTCCTCGTGCGCTGCTGCACCCTCTCCTCCAGGTCGCGGTTTTGAGCCCTCAATCGACTAACGCGATAGCGCATTATTGCATACGTCACGATGCCAATCAGCCCGAGAAACGCGACGCCGAATAGCAGATACGCCCACCAGGTCCGGTACCAGGGCGGAAGCACCTGAAACGCGATAGATCCGACGGTGCTATCCTGCGCAGTGGCGTCGCGGCCGCGCACGTGGAAGACGTACGTTCCGGGCGGCAGATTGGTGTAGTCTTTGACCGTCTCCTCCGTCCATGAGGACCAGCCACGATCGAAACCCTCAAGATAGGTCTGATACTCGTTTCCATTCCCCCCGAAAGCCGGCAGTGCAAAGGAAAAACGCAGACCGTTTTTCTCGTACGGGAGCTCAAGGCTCTCCACTGCAGACGGCATGCCTCCGCGCAGGAGTGAGTCACCATCAATCGTAGAGACACGACGGATTTGAGCGGCGAGTGGGGAGGACTGCCTCTTACCGCCCGATAGCGCGTGGCGCACGATGCCTTCCTCCGTTCCAAACCAGATCGCCCCTCGCTCCGTCTCGGTTAAAATACCGCTGAGGCTTACATCAGGAAAATGCGCAATGCGCTCTGGTGTTGGCGCAAACGATCCATCGTTCGTCCGTGGTAGCACATTGACCTCCCGGTTGTTGTCAAACCAGAGCGCGCCCTCGGCGTCTTCTTCAAACAGAAAAACGCTTCCCTCCGGATCGGCAAGACGCCCGCCTATCTCCGTGTCCGGCACAAAGGATCCATCATCACTCCCCGGTTCGTACGCAAAAATCCCTTTCTGGGAATGCACCACCACACGATCATCAATCCCGCGTACGTAGGTCCATCCCTCCGGCAAGCCGTCCTCCATTTGATACCGGGTAATATTAGAAGCGACGCCGTTCTCGACGTCGGCACGGACAACCCCGTCTGACACTGTTGATGCCCAGAGGGAGCCTCCTGGCTCTTCGTGAAGCGACAGCACCCAGCCCGGCATGCCCTCTACGGGTCCTTCGAGCGTCCAGGAGTCTTCCGTTTGCACCAGCCTCAACAACCCCTCCTGCGCACCGGCATACAGCACACCGGGGTCGTTCTCCGACACGTGAAGCAGGCGCACGGTATGACTTGTTAGCCGTGTGACGCCGTTTTCATTTATCTGGAAGATTCCCTGCTCGCACCCCATGAGTGCACCGGAATCCGCCTTTGTAGCATGCAGGCACTGCCCCGTTGCATCGTCCGTCACCGGTTCGAATGAAGGCGTAGTGCCTGGCGCCGTCACCATCCGAAAGATTCCCACCGATGAGGCAGTGTACAGCTCTCCGTTGTAGCGGACGATGCCGTTTATCATCCCGTGCAGGCCGGACGACGTGTTCAGGAAAGACAGGGACGAGGACGTGTCGAGCCGAGCGAGACCGTTGTTGAGCGCGAGCCAGAGGCCGCCGTCATGATCAGTATATGCGTACCAGGCCTGCTGTGGCTTTGCATCCGAAGAATCGTCGAGGCTGCGCAATAGCCGCCCCTCCTGGTCCAATAGAAAAACCCCGCCGGAGTGCGTGGTGATAGCCAGCGTGCCGTCATCCAGCACGGCCCCGTGATAAAGACGGGCCTCGTCGAGATCTTTATCCACTTCCGTAGCAAAAGATGAGACCGACGTGCCATCGTACTGCATTAGCACCTGTTCGCGCGTCCCGAGCAATGCGGAGCCATCTTCGAGTGGAAGCGCGTAGTAGATAATGTCGTTGGCAAAAGCCTCTCCCTCTGGTGCCATCTGTAGCGAATCGCCTTCCGCTCGTAGCAGCCCA
>SLED01000289.1 GCA_007124945.1 Salinibacteraceae bacterium
GGTTCGAGCAACTCTCTGGCTACAAATTCATCCAGCGGTTCGTCAGCAGCCTTTCCGGCAATGCCCGCCAGGAGATTCGCGCCGTTGTTGTTGTACTGCACCTCTTCGCCAGGCTCGCTCTCAAGAGGCACGTCAAGCGCATGGGCGATGACGTCACCGCTATCGTAGATATCGTGCGTCGGCATGCCAGGCCGCAATCCAGACGTGTGGGCCAGCAGATGCCGGATAGTGATGTCGGCTTTGGGCCCCTCCTCCCACTCGGGATAAAACTCCGCAACAGGCGTGTCGAGCGATTCAATTAAACCGAGCGTGTATAGGCGCCCGAAGATCAGGTTGAGGACAGCCTTGGTAACCGACATCGTCTCGATAAGTGCGTCCGGATCGCCGCGGTGCCACTGGCCTACGAGTTCACCTTCATGGAGCACCACCATGGCCGTTGTCTGGGAGGCCTGAGCGGCCTCTTCAAGCTCATTCAACGCTTCCTGATCAACCCGGTCGTATGCCGGGCCGCGGTCGGTGAGTGGGAGTGCAGCCCCACGCATCTGATCGCGATGGTCGGCCAACTCAGCCAGCAGCCGCTCCGCCTCTTCTGACTCCACCCGCACAAAACGGATGGCCAGATCCGGTCCGCCAGCGCTCAACTGCCCCACTATCGCTCCGTTTTCCTGGCTCCCCTCGAAAGAGAATCTACCGCCAAATGCAGAGAATTCCACGTGCTTGCCATCCACGGCCACATCTTGAAGCTCCGCTACCCGATCCGATTCATGCGGTAGCTGCAGCCCACCCTGCCACTTATCGCCCTCACGGACGAACGAAATGCGAATCTCAAACATCTGCTCGCCAGGCTCCATAAGGCCCACCCAGTCTCCTTCGACGTCTTCCGCGCTTCCTGACGCACCTTCAGGCGCATAGGCCGGTAAGGCCTGCATCGGCGACGGTACCATAATCATCAGAGAAAAAACAACGAGGATGCTGGTAGCGGTCAAGCCGTTAGCTTTCATGGGCGGCGCCGGGAGCATATGAGCAGAGTCTTGCATGATGTACCCGGGCATAGCGAAATTTGCCCGTTAAGGTTACATCCCACCCTACACCCTTGTCGATTTCTCGGAAATCACCACTCAGAAAAGCGATCAACCGGAAACGATTCGTTCACCCTTTAGGTGTGGACACACCAGGCACCTGGCCGGTTAGAAATGGATTGCGCTTCTTCTCCCTTCCGATCGTCGTCTCCGGGCCGTGCCCCGGGTACACCGTCACGTCGTCGCCGAGCGGCAGCAGCTTATCGAAGATTGACTGCATGAGCTGCGGGAGCGATGTAGCCGGTAGGCCCTCAGTTCGTCCGATTGAGCCAGAAAAAAGCACATCGCCCGAAATGACAAACCGGGTTTCGTCATCGAAAAAAGAAATGGATCCGGGCGAGTGCCCCGGTGTGTGCAGCAACTTCCATTCGGAGGAGCCCACACGGATGGTTTGCCCTTCCTCCAGAAACTCGTCAGGCAACGGCGGCTGCTCCAGCGGAAACCCGAACCCCTTCGCCTGCTCCTGAGATCGCTCAATAAACGGCACCTCCGTTTTGTGCAGCTTGAACGGCTTCCCAAAATGCTCGGCAAAATATGCGCAGCCAAAGATGTGGTCTATGTGCGCGTGCGTGAGCAGTAGCTCCGCGACCTGCAGTTCGTGCTCTTTCAGGTAGCTCAGCACGGCCTGCCGCTCTTGCTCGGTATGGGTTCCGGGGTCAATAAGCGCCGCCTCGCCCTCGTCATGGGCAATGTAGCAGTTCGTCTGAAATGGGTTGAAGGTGAACGACTTGACCGTCATAAACGAAACGATAGTCCTGTATTCAAATGAGCAGTGGATACAGAGACGCACTGCTGTGGATCGAGGTTGTGCTTGCCCCGTGCTGTTTGCAGGGAATTATCACGAGACCACGGAATGCGCAGCCGAACCTACATGCCGGGCAAAACGTTCGGCCCGTTGTTTGTTGCCACAGGAGTATGTGGCTGATTTTTTCGTGGCCTCCTTCGTATGCGCTCGGCCTTTTTCCTGACGTTCTTCCTTGCGGTAACGGCGGTGGTGCCGTTGCTTCTGGATTACTACGTGTACCGTCACTGGCGAAGCTTCGTTAGTAGCCGGCGAGAGACAAACAGACCTCCGCCTCTCGGGTGGACGCTTCCCCTCTACCGGGTCACTCTCTTCGTGATGCCCCTGGTGGCACCTTTGTACTTTCTTTTCTCTAACTGGTGGGATGTAGAGCCAAAGCTGATCCGCTGGATGATTATGAGCGTCTGGGGAGTCTACTACGTACCGAAGGGACTCATCGCGATCGGGCTCGGCCTCAGAGATGCCTGGCGTGGTGCTGGATGGATCAGATCAAAACTGAACACAGCTTCAAGAAGTAACGCCGAGCCGCGCGCTGAACCTACGCCGTCTCCCTCAGATCATCGTGTACGCACGCGCCGTGAGTTTCTCCGGGAGATCGGCTGGGGCACAGCTTCTGTTCCTTTTGTCATGGTGGGCTACAGTCTCTTCCGAACCGTGGAAGCCTTTCAGGTACGAAATATACCCCTCGCGATTGAAAACCTGCCGCGACAGCTGGAAGGCCTCACGATTGCGCAGCTATCGGATTTGCATGCCGGGTCGTTTTTCGACGACCGGCCTGCACGCGAAATCGTTTCGCTGGTGCAGAACCTCCGGCCCGACCTGATAACGATAACGGGCGACTACGTCAATAGCGATGCGGCGGAGCTCCCACTGGTCGAAGAAGCGCTCCGACAGCTCGATGCGCCCCTCGGCGTCTATGGTTGCCTCGGCAATCACGACCACTACGCTGACGTAGCACAGGTTCGTGGACGCCTCGAACAGCAGACGCCCATTCATATGCTGGTAAACAGCCATCAGACGTTCGCCATTGATGGGGCTCGCCTCCACCTGATCGGCACCGACAACACCGGCTTTAATCAGGAATTTGGGGATCTGCAGGCCGCGGTAGACGGAATGACCGTCTCGGAGGGTGGCGATGATGTTCAGATCTTGCTGGCTCATGTCCCAACCTTCTGGGACACCCACGTTCGGCCGTCACACCCTGCGATTGACGTCATGCTTTGCGGTCACACGCATGGTGGGCAGGTGGGAATTGAACTGGGGCCGATGCGCTGGGGGCTGGCGCGTATTGCGTACGAGCGCTGGGCTGGATTGTACGCGGAGCCAGCCCTCAATCACCCCACTCGATCACAACAGCAGCTCTACGTAAACCGTGGCGTGGGCACCGTTGGACCGCCACTTCGTATGGGTATTCGTCCGGAGATAACTGCTTTTACACTTCGCCGTGCCTGATCACGCGGCCCCATGAAGAACGTTCATCGCATCATATTGCGCGCACTACCCGGCCCCTTTTTCGGCTGGCTCAGTGTGCTGATGTTTCTGCTGCTGATGCAGTTTTTGATGCGCTACCTTGAGGATATCGCGGGACGAGGTCTCCCGTTCATGGTCATTGTGGAGCTTATCTCCTACAACCTGGCCTACATGCTGGTGCTGGCTGTTCCCATGTCTGTACTGCTGGCCACCTTGATGGTATTTGGTAAGTTCGCGGAGTCCAACGCGTATACCGTGATCAAAGCCTGTGGCATTTCGCTCACGCAGCTCCTGTGGCCTCTTGTCATCGTTGGCATCTTCGTAGCCAGCGTGATGACGTATTTCAACCACGTGATTTTGCCGGAGGCCAATTTCCGGGCGCGCGTCCTCTGGCAGGATATCCGCACGCAGAAACCAGGCTTCGATCTGCAGCCAGGCGTTTTCTACACCGGGCTCCGGAACTACGCTATCCTGGTTCAGGATCGAGATCCGGAGACCGGACAGGTCCGCGATGTGACGATCTACGACTACACGGAAGGCTCCCGCAATCAGGGGATTATTAAAGCACGCACCGGCGATCTGACGCCACAGGCAGGAGGAGCTGAGATCGTGTTTGAACTGCACGAGGGAGAGGTGCACCGCCGTCCCTCTGCGCGACAACCAGGACTGGACGAACGCTACGAGCGACTGCAGTTTGAGCGGTATCGCATGGTGTTCGACATCTCCGACTTCGGGTTTGAGCGGTCTGAACCAGAGGACCGGTTGCGATCAGAACGCACCATGCCCACCGATGATATGGTGCTGTACGTTGATTCATTAGAACGGTCGGTAGACCAGGCCTATCAACACCTGATGCGCCATGGTAAAAGCCTGGGTGTGCCGGGAATGCGCGACTCGCTTCTTATTCCGCGCCAGGAAATGGAGCAGCGGCTGCCTTCGCCAGAAAGTGTAGAAGCCGCCAATGCGCTGGGCGGGCGGGAGCCCCCTGCCCGTACGGCCGCCATCTCCAGCGTTGCAGCCTCCATAGCCAAGCAGGGTGCTCTTGCGGGCCTGGAAGCGGAGACCAAGGGAATCGTGTATACCAATGCCATCGAGGCGGCGCGCACGCAAGCCTCGATGGTTGACGATACACGCCGCACCACAGCCTGGGATACGCAGCGTGCAGCGCGCTACAGCGTGGAGATCCACAAGAAGTACTCCATCGCAGTCGCCTGCCTTATCTTCTTCTTTATCGGCGCCCCTCTCGGCCTCAGTATTGGCCGAGGTGGGCTTGGTATGGTTGGGGCTGTAGCTTTCGGCATTTTTCTCTTCTACTGGGTGACGCTCGTGCAGGGAGAAAAGCTGGCCAACAACATGATCATCGCGCCCTGGTTCGGCATGTGGGTCGCCAACATTGTCATGATCGCGATTGGGCTCTGGCTACTCATGTACGTTACGCTCGATCTGCGCGCAACTCCCCCCCTGCGCACACGCTTCCTTGCGTGGCTGAAATCCTGGTGGTCCTGAGCTATTCCATTTCCATCTTCATCACGTCCCTTCTACATGCTCACGCTCGTACCTACGCCCATCGGTAATCTGGAAGATATCACTGTACGGGCCATTCGGGTGCTGAAGGAAGTCAGCCTCATCGCCTGCGAAGATACCCGCACCTCCGGAGTCTTGCTGGCGCACTACGACATCCCCACTCCTACCACGAGCTATCACATACATAACGAGCACAAGAAAACTCCACACCTGATCGATCGCATGCGGGGCGGCGAGTCGATCGCGCTCATCACCGATGCGGGCACACCCGGTATTTCTGATCCTGGATTCTACCTGACCCGCGAGTGCGTCCGGAACGATATCCGGGTGGAGGCACTCCCGGGTGCCTCAGCGCTGCTTCCAGCTCTTACGGTAAGCGGGCTTCCGTGCGACCGCTTTGTGTTTGAGGGCTTTCTCCCGCAGAAAAAAGGACGATCGACGCGGATAAAAGAGCTCAGTACCGACCCGCGGACCACCATCTTCTACGAATCACCGTATCGAATAGTGAAGACACTCGGCCAGCTAACGGAGGTGTTTGGCGAAGACCGTCCGGCCGTTGTAGCGCGCGAGCTTACCAAAAAATACGAAGAGGTGCGTCGGGGCACACTGTCGGAGCTGTTTGAGGAATTTGATGCTCGCGGCCGAATAAAAGGAGAGATTGTGCTTGTGGTGGCGGGGCATTCTGAATAATCGGCGCCTACCACGAATCGTTTCGTAACAATACGCCAGAAGCCTCGTTATCTTTGCTTGGTGACTTCGAACAAACACAATGGGGTAGCCCATGGAAACTCTGACAACAGCTATCCTGGTGCTGGTCATTCAGTTCGTGTTGATACCGGTGCTGCTCTTGCTCACTACCCCTTACATTTTGATTGCCGCCATTTTCAAACCGGGCCCGTACTTGGAGGCGGTGCAGGAGGAATATCATCAGATGTATGTGCGGCTGCGCGGGCTATTCCGGAAGTAGTAGATGCCCGATGCGAGCCGGAATAAGGAACGCATGACCAGAGTTGGTGTAGGGGATGCCGACCTGCGGGCGAGCAGTGCCCGCATCTCAACTGCGTGGCGTGCGCGAGACTCGCGCCCCATTTCAGCAAGTTGCCACGCCACCATCTGAAAAGCAGGTGTTTTTCGACGCATGAATTGGAAACTCGTCGACCGGCTCACCGCGGCCGCCGTTTTTGTATTCGCGCTGGTGCTGTACCTCCTGACGGTAGCGCCCACGGTCTCCTTCTGGGATCCCGGAGAGCGCATTGCTGTGTCGTATGGCCTCCAGATTCCTCACCCCCCGGGCGCCCCATTCTATATGCTGGTGGCGCGCGTTTTCTCAATGTTCGTGCCCACCGACTTTGTGGCGCTGGCGGTAAACATGCTGTCGGTGCTGTCGGCGGCTGCAACGGTGCTGCTGGCCTACCTCATCATTCAGCAATTCGTGCGTGAGTGGGAGCAGCGCTCGCGCGCCGACTGGTCTCCTGGGCTTCGCATTGCCGGCTACATCGGCGGCGTTGTTGGAGCGCTGACACTCGCCGTCTCAGACTCCTTCTGGTTTAACGCGGTAGAGGCTGAAACCTACGCCTTCTCCACATTCTTCACTGCGCTCTGTATCTGGCTGGCCCTCAAGTGGAGCGAGCAAGCTCAGCAGGTCGACATGCAGCTCGTTAAAAACAAAGTGGGTGCGTTCGGTACAGGTACCGAGCGGTGGCTGCTCGTTATCGCATACCTCTATGGCCTCGCCATTGGTGTGCATCTGCTGAGCCTCCTGTCGCTCTTTTTCGTCGCGCTGATCGTTTTCTACCGCCGCTTCGATAACCCCGACTGGACCTGGCAGGAGCGGTGGGCTCGCATTCTGCTTACCGGCGCAATTGCATCCGGTATCTTCCTGCTACTTTACCCGGGCATTATTCAGCTACTTCCTGCTTTCCTGCAGGATCGGGCTTTCCCCATGCTTACGCTGCTCGGATTCGCGCTGGTGATTGTATATGCAGTGTACTACACCCAGACGCGTCGCATGCAGTATGCGAACATGGTTGCGGTATACCTGCTGCTCGCGATGATAGGCTACTCCTCCTACGCACTTATCCCTATCCGCAGCTCTACTAACCCGCCCATCGACCAGAACAATCCGGAGTCGGTGGAGGCATTTGTATCGTACATGCAGCGCGAGCAGTACGGTCAACGCCCCCTGCTGACGGGCCCAACCTACGATAACCGGACGGGGCGCATTGACCACGATCAGGAGAGCTTCTTCCCGAGGCGCTGGTCGGAACAGAGCCCGGCACACCTGCAGGTCTACGGGCAATATGACTCCGACTGGGAGTTTTTCTGGCGCTATCAGATCGGCCACATGTATGCGCGGTACTTCCTGTGGAACTTCATGGGCCGGGCGAGCGATGTTCAAGATGCTCCGGCCATCACCGGCATATCGTGGATCGACGGCGAAACTGAACGACTAACGCAAACACCCAGTGAGGAGCACTCGCGTGCGGTGTACTTCGCGCTACCGCTGTTGCTGGGGCTCTTCGGGATGTTCTTCCACTTCGCTACCGACTGGCGACGAGCCTTCGCACTGCTGGTGCTCTTTCTTATTACCAGCGTTGGGATCATACTGTACCTTAACCAGACCCCGATGCAGCCGCGCGAACGCGACTACTCCTATGCAGGTAGTTTCTTTGCCTTCAGCCTGTGGGTGGGCATTGGTGCTACGGGGATTGCGCTGTTCGTACGGGATCTCGCACGTGATTACGTGGACGCAGCCAAGCAGTATGGCGCAATGCTCGCTACTGGCGGCATTCTCTTGCTGGCGGTACCGGGGCTAATGCTATCGCAAAATTACTTCAGCCACGACCGCTCGAATAACTTCGTCGCCAACGATTACGCGTATAACCTCCTCATGAGTTTAGAGGAGAACGCCATCGTCTTTACTAACGGTGATAACGACACCTTCCCGCTCTGGTATCTGCAGGAGGTGGAGGGCATCCGTCAGGACGTTCGTGTGGTGAACCTTTCGCTGCTGCAAACGCCCTGGTACGTGCGCCAACTAAAGCATAACCAGGCACGAGACTCCGCTCCCCTGCCCATCTCAATGGATGACGAGATGATCGATGATCTGTCGTTCGTGCGGTGGACGCCCCGTGAGATGTCCGTGTCGGTCGATACCGAGGCGCTATTGACAACCGGCGCAATTAGTGAGGAAGATGCCGGGGACGTGCAGTCTCCTATGCGATGGGAGTTGCGTGGCCGCCAGATTCAGGAAGATATGCATGTGCTGTACGGGTCGGATGTGGCACTCCTGGACATCATCCAGACGAATGCCCGGCAGGGATGGGAGCGGCCCATTTACTTCGCGATCACGGTAGCGCCCGATGGCATGCTGGATTTACAAAATTACTTCCAGCTCGAAGGCAAGGCCTTTCGCGTGGTCCCGATCCGGCATAACGAACAGCTGGGGCGCGTCGTGCCGGGTATCACCGACGAGCGACTCAACAATTTCCGGCTGCGCCATGTGAACGATGAAAACGTTTACTTCGACCAGAACGCGCGGCAAATGCTCGACAACTACCGCCGCATTTATGCCCACGCTGCTGAGGGCCTTGCCGCGGCCGGCTACCCCGAGCGCGGAGAAACGGCGCTCAACTGGTTGATGGAGTATATGCCGTTTGAGACGCTTGCCGGCGACGAGCGATCATTCGTGAATCTGGCGCGCGCTTTCTCGGCTATTGGTGATGTGGAGCGGAGCGTAGAGCTACTCACCCGTGCCGAGCCGCTCGTATTGCATCATCTGGAAACCGCTGCGTCGCCGCGCGACCAGGAATATGCTGCGCAATTTGTACAGCTACTCCGCCTATCTTATCTTGATGCGCAGGCCTTTGACGAAGCAGCTGCCTTTAGCGACCGCCTGGCCGAAATGCTGGGTGATGACTCCTTCCGTGAGTCACCCGACGAATTGCGGTCCCGCTACGAGGAGCTGGATGAAGAAGATCTGGTTCCGGAAGCAGAGGCCGCACCACCGGTACAGCCTGACGTTACGCCACCGGAGCCCATTCCGTAGTACGTCGAGCACTTCATATCTCTACCGTGGCAGCGGACGTTTTCCACTTCGTTCCACCCTCATTAAAGTGTGAGGGCGGATTTCCCTGGCCCGGCGCATCAAGAGTGACCCCATACCCCTATGCGCATATGCGCTTATGGGGCAATCTCTACTCTTTTCTGCAGCATATTTGCAAATAATTTACGATATAGGTTATACTACGAAGTCGTAGATCATCGTTGCGAAACGCCTTCTACCCACCAACGGAGGTAATTCACGTTGTATAGGGCAGCATGAACTGCAACGTCTGCATTTGTAAATAAGACAGGTTAGAGTACCAGGAGGCTTTTATGGCTACACAACGAAGTGTTGTAAAGTGGTTTGACGCGAAAAAGGGGTACGGTTTTATCGTGCACCCAAAAGGGGGACGCGATATTTTTGTGCACTACTCGCAAATTATTTCTGACCAGGAGTTTAAGACCCTCCGTACGGGTCAAGTGGTGGAGTACGATCTGACGAATGGTCCCAAGGGTCCACACGCCGCTGAAGTGAAGCTGATCGAAGATACGATGGCTCGCTCTAAAGACGACTCCTACGAGCAAGAGGCGACGGTGGAGGCCAGCGTGCAGTCAAATGGCGAGATGGAGAACTATGAGGAAGTTGACGAGGATTCTACAAGTGTCTCCTATGCGAATCAGCCATAGGCGTTGTAATTAGAGGGATCAGGTCCTATTTTCGTTTTGGGCAGGATGGCTCGCAGTTCCTGTTGTATTGGAGCTGCGTTGGCGCATCACCCTGTAGCGGCCGGTCCCTTCAAATCCTTTCATTTCTTCCATGGCTTTCTCGTTTTCCGACACCGACATAGACCGTATCGCATCGGTGTTTGATGTGGCGCCTGAAAAGGATGGACGCATCGTACGCTTTGATCTTTCGGACGAAGAAAGCGGGCGCAGAATTACCGTGGAATTGTCCCGGGTGGAGGGCTTGCCCGAAAATGTAGAAGCTCCAGAGCCATTCTATCTCATCTCCGTGTACGCGCACAGCTCATTCTTACAATTACAGGGGTGCACCGGCTTCATTGCCAGCCAAGAGCTGGGCGAAGTTATCTTTTTTGCCCGGCAGGGTGGCGTCACCAACGGGATGGTTATCGAACGGGAAGCCGCCTGCTCCCTTTATGCCAACGTCGGTAACCAGATGCTCTCTACCGATTTCACCGAGCTGCCGTCTGAGCTTATCATGAGTAGCGTGGCGCTGTCCATGAGCGAGACGATCTTCAGCGATCTCAATGATGATTCGGAGTGAAACCGATCGACGCTTCCGTGCAGGTCTACCAGCAACATCCTGAACGCACGCTGTCTCAGGACTATATCCGACAACTCGTGAGCGCAATCATAGCTGATGAAAATGCTCACGTGCGTGAAATCAGTGTCGTACTGGCTGACCATGCTACCGTGCGCCAGCTCAACACCCGCTATCTGGAGCACGACTGTAATACGGATGTGCTGGCTTTTCCTCTGTCGGACTCGGAGAGCGAACCAGTGGAAGGCGAGGTATACATTGACCTTGATACGGCTGCGGAGCGGTGCGGCGAGTTTGAGGCGAGCTTCGAGGAGGAGGCTGCCCGATACGTAATCCACGGCACGCTGCACCTGCTCGGTTACACCGACAAAAATGAAGACGGCACACGTATAATGCGAGAAAAAGAAGAGTCGTACCTGGCGGCCCATCCGCCTAAATCTACCTGAACCGCGGATGTGCTCTCTGGTACGTTATCATGCACGGGGGCTGCTCTCCTTTCCCGTGAAATACACCTAAGTAGACGTCTCTCAATTCTTAAAGAGGTCCACATGAACATCCAGATCACGGCCCGCAATTTTGATGCAACCCCCAAATTGCGCGACTATGTAGAGAAGAGCGTTGGGAAACTTGAGCGTTTCTACGACGGCATTGTAGAAGTTGAAGTCTTCCTCGGCAAAGGGAGTAACCCGGACGCAGATAAAGCTGCCGAGCTAAACGTGGATGTTTACGGGCGGCGCCTCCGAACAGAAGCTGAGGAAACCACTTTTGAGGCGGCCATCGACACCTGCGTCGGGCGTATGCGGCGTCGCCTCAAGAAATACAAGGCCAAAATGCGCAGTACCGACCAGGACTACATGAAATAGCCAAATCTGGCGCACTCGCCTAAACTGCCCGGCTGCCTTTCGTGTGGCCGGGCATCTTTTTTATCACGCCATCTCGTGGATCGGTTTTACCACGCGGGTTACGTAGTCTGCCCGTTGCATAATGTAAAAGTGCACACTGGGTACGCCCGCCTCCATGAGTTCGAGGCATTGTTTGCGCGCCCACTCGATACCGATATCGGCGACGTGCTCTGGCTTTGCCGCCTCGACTTCCGCCGCCAGAGCTTCCGGGATCTTAAGATGAAACCGGCTTGGGAGCATCTGGAGGTGGCGTTTCTTCGTGAGTATCTTGATGCCGGGAATGATCGGCACCCCGATTCCTACGTCGCGACACTTCTGCTCGAAATTGAAGAAGGCCTCATTGTCGAAGAACATCTGCGTGGTCACGTAATGTGCACCCGCATCCACCTTTCGTTTCAGATTCAGGATGTCCCACGTCAGGTTAGGTGCCCGGAAATGTTTTTCCGGGTAGCCCGCCACGCCGATGCAGAAATCCGCCTGGGCCGGATCCATAAGCTCCTCCAGGTAGCGGCCCTCGTTCATGTCGACGATCTGCTCAACAAGATCGATCGCGTACTCATTTCGAGAGCGGCCCGAGGGTAACGGTTTGTCGTAGCCGTTATCATCCCCACGCAAAGCCATCACGTTATGCACGCCCAGGTAGTTTAGCTCGATGAGCGCGTCCTCCGTCTCCTCGCGGGTAAAGCCATGACAGAGTAGATGAGGAACGGTCGGCACACCGAATCGGCTCTGGATGGCAGCGCACAGCCCGAGCGTTCCCGGTCGCTTTCGCTTGACACGCCGGCGCCACGTCCCGTCCCCACTTTCGACGTATTCTACGGTTGCCGAGTGGCTCGTCACGTCGATGAAGGGGGGATCGAACGGCATTAGCTCCTCTACCACCTCCATTACTTCCTGAATAGACCCCCCTCGTTTGGGAGGAATCAGCTCATATGAGATGAGCGGCTCTGAAGCCTGATCCAGAAGCTCGACAACTTTCATATCAATGAGGTGATTTTGTGGAGCAGAACTGTTAGTTAGGACGTACTGTCGCTTTAAAAAATCGCGTGTAGTACACGTTCAACCATGTCGAGTTCGATGACTGCCGTTGTCTTTGCATCACAATCAGAAGCTGAACCCTTCCTCCGATCCTACCAGCGGGGGCGGTTCGAGTCACTCACGGAAGGAGAATGGCGTGCGGACGATGATATCGTTGCATGCCTTACCGGAATGGGGAAGATTAAAGCCACGCTCCATGTTGAGCGCATGCTGCAATCCACATCCGTTGATCGCATTCTGCACGTGGGCGTGTGCTCTTCTCTATCAGACGAATTCGAGGCCGGGACCCCGGTGGCCGCCTCTCATGTGATGGAGGGTGATCGGGTAGAGCTCGCCGCACCTGCGTACCCGCGAATGCCTCTCGCTGTACCATTCGACAGTCTCGAAGAAGCTATCCTCGTAACACAGGAGCACACGGTAGACGGCGAGGATGAGCAAAGCTACTGGCAACGAATTGCCGACATCAGCGACATGACTGGATACGCCGTAGCATACGTAGCAGCCACACACGGCGTACCGTGCCATATCATCAAGGTAGTCACAGGCACGCTCAACGAGGATACGGACGACTTTCAGAAATACCTGCGCGAGGCAAAAGAAAAGGCCGCAGAGATAGCCATCAGTGCTATCAATAAATGGCGTGAGGAGGATGCATAGGGCCGCTCCGTCGCCGTAGTGCTTCAGAGCAGTTCTGCGTGACGCCCGCGCCGCCGAGGATCAATTCTTCCGCATCTCGATGTCGTCGAGCCACGCCTGCGGTACACCAATAGAGTGGCCATCCTCGTAGTGATAGGGCACCTTATCCAAATACTGCACGCGGTACTCCTTTTGGTCCTCTCGTATCTCACGTACCCCCACCGGCACGAGATCACCTGCCGCTGTCTTTTTCTTCCGCACGACAATCGGGTCGTGCTCAAACGGAAGGGGCTGTTCGGGGAAAAGTATGCGATAGGCGGTGATCGCCGTCCATGTTAGCATAAAGAATAGCAGCGGGGCTGCTATCAATGCCAGTATTAAATAGACGATCGCTACCATCCCGGTCCGAGAGTGTGGCCAGAGGCGACTTCCTTAAATCTACATAATCGTAAGTACAGGTGGCGCTCCGGGTTCCTGATTATTCATCATCTGGTGATTGTTCGCCGTTCTCCTCCACATCCAGGAAATCACCAGGAGCTACACGGAGGAGATCCGGGTCAGGCTCACGGGCGCGGAGCTGTTCTTCTATGCGCTCCTGCTCTGAAATTGTCTGTGCACTCACGTTGTCCAGGTCACCACGAAACGCTGTATCCAGCATCGTAAACACCAGAAATATCCCGACAAAGACCAGCCCTACGATGAAGGCAAGCGAGTTGACCGGCGTATCGTATTTAAGCGCCATAAAATAGATCACCACGAGTGCTGCTTTCGTGCTGGCGATGGCCAGCGCCACCGGGATCTCTAACCGGCCGAATTCAACGCCCAAAGCCGTCACCACCGTCAGGATCGTCAATCCCACGAGAATGACGAA
>SLED01000275.1 GCA_007124945.1 Salinibacteraceae bacterium
AAACTAACCGTCGTCACCTTCTTAATCAGCCGGACGATGTACCACTTGTCGTCGGGGTTATTGGGGTTATGGGTGATGTCGTAGCGTTTGTAGTGGTGTTTCAACCACCTGGTTGACGCGCGACTTGACGGTTCAGTAGGGCGGGCCTGAGGTTGAACGAAGCCATACCAGGATAGGAGCTTAACAACCAGTCGCACTCCCAAAGTAGCCGACACTCGGTCCATTAGCAACATTGGTGGCCGGAATATGGAAGCGGAAGTGCAGGCAATTCAGCCTGTCGTCGCAAGGTGGCGATGCGTATGGGTTGGAACGACAGCTCACAAAGGCCGCACCTGACGGCGCTTGTTTTTCTTGTCGGCTCGATGCTACAGAAAGGTCGCGCCTGACGGCGCTTGTTTTTCTCATTGGCCTGATGCTTCGACCACTGCTGGGGATTTGGTTTGTGACGCGTTTGCTCCAGCAACCATTCCAAAGCAGCAATCGTACATTCACTTTCGCCTGCTACCGTACGAAGTGTCTCTCAAGACGATGAATGACGAACAGTTGCTCGAACGCATCGCCGTGAATCCCGACGTTATGGCGGGCAAACCGGTGATACGGGGCACCCGGCTGAGTGTGGATTACATCTTGAAGCTCCTCGCGCACGGCGCTACTGAGGAGGAGATTCTCGACGAGTATGAGGGACTGGAACGCGAAGATATTCGCGCGTGCCTGCTTTTCGAAGCGAAAGCCCTTTCTGATGCGAGCTTTATGCCGGTGGGGACGGCCTAAGGCATGCGTTTTCTAGTGGACGAATGCACCGACCACACCCCCCCTCAAACCGCCCCCTGTTCAATCATCGCATCGGCTACGCGGCGGAAGCCGGCGATATTGCCTCCGACGACGAGGTTGCCAGGCACACCGAACTCCTCCGCGGTGTCGCTCGCGCGCTGGTAGATCTCCTGCATGATGCCCTGCAGGCGCTCGTCCACCTTTTCGCGCGACCAGGCCTGCATCCGCGCGTTCTGCGCCATCTCCAGCTGACTCACAGCCACGCCCCCCGCATTAGCCGCTTTGCCGGGGCCGTAAGCGATGTCAGTCTCCTGCAGGAAATGCACGGCCTCTGCCTCGCAGGGCATGTTGGCCCCTTCCGCGATGCACTGGCACCCGTTCTCGACGAGCGCCTCCGCATCGGCCCGCGTAAGCTCGTTCTGCGTAGCTGATGGAAACGCGGCATAGCCAGGATATCGCCAGACGGCATGGCCATCGTCCGGATAGGCGTCGATCGGCGTGTACTCCGCGTCAGCATGGTCATCCAGATACCCTTCGAGCGAACCATTGGGCTGGCTCTTGAGCGCCCGGACCAGCGGGAGGTCGACGCCCTCGGTATGGTACAGCGTTCCCCTTGAGTCGGATACCGTGATGGGTTTTGCTCCAAGGGCGTACAACTTCTCTACGGTATGCAGGGCCACGTTGCCGGCACCGGAGACCAGGCAGTCCTTGCCCTCCAGGCTCTCGCCGCGGTCCTGCAGCATGTTTTCTGCGAAATATACACAGCCGTGTCCAGTGGCGGCTTCACGACCGGCCGAGCCTCCCCATAACAGCCCTTTTCCGGTGAGCACACCCTCAAACCGTTTGGTAAGGCGCTTGTACTGGCCAAACATGTACGCAATCTCGCGCGTGCCGACGCCGATATCACCCGCCGGCACATCGGTGGTGGGACCGACGTGGCGTCGCAGTTCAGTCATAAACGACTGGCAGAAGCGCATGATTTCCATAGTGCTGCGGCCGTGCGGGTCGAAGTTCGATCCGCCTTTGCCGCCTCCGATTGCCAGGCCAGTGAGCGCATTTTTGAAGATCTGCTCGAAGCCCAGAAACTTGATGATGCTGGCGTTGACCGTCGGGTGAAAGCGGAGGCCACCTTTGTACGGCCCCAGTGCCGAATTGAATTGTACCCGGTATCCTCTGTTGACCTGGATAGTGTTGTTATCGTCCACCCACGTCACCCGGAAGGTAATCTGGCGCTCCGGCTCGATGATGCGCTGCAGGATATTCTGCTCTTCGTAGCGCGGGTTTTGGTCAAGCAGGGGTTGCAAGGTCTCCAGCACCTCCTCCACCGCCTGGTAGAACTCGGTCTGGGCTGGGAAGCTTTCGCGTAGGTTTTGAAGGGTTCTGGAGACGTAAGCCATAGGGAGGGTGCGTTATCGCCGTCGGGTGATGGCCCGCGACGCAAGAATTTTAATAGTTGTTGTTGTCCACCGGCGCAAGGGGTACCCGCACGCGCGTTTGATCCCAGCTGAGGCGCAGATCCCGCGCGCCGTTCTGCTCTTCAAAATCAATCGTGTGCGGGTCCACCACTTCGTCGAGCGTCTCCACCGGTTGCGTGGTGGTCAGCACGTTGTTGTCGGCGTCGTACCGTCCTGTCATGTGCATCCCCAGCTCCGTGTTGAAATGGATCTGCCACTCGTCCTCCTCCGGCGTGACGAAAATGGAATACAGGCCGGCGTCCAGTTCCTCTCCATCCACAAGCACCGGTTGCGTGAAGGCTATTTCCGTGGCCATGTGTGCGCCGGCCGGCCACACCTCCCCGTACGGTATCAGGTCACCGAAAATCTCCCGGCCGCGGATGTAGGGCCGGCTGTACGTGACGTGCACGTAGGCATCGCCCACGTAGGTCAGCGCTCGGCCCACGGGGCTACCGGGAGGCGGATCTTCCGGGTCGATCTCTCGAAAACCGTCCACGTGCGTGGTCAGATCGTCCTGCGGCGTATCGCCGGGCGCCATGTTGGTCGTCTGGTTGTTCGGCGCTTCGGCATCTTGCATTTCTTCAAAGTCAACTTCCGCACAGCCCGCAGCGAGTAAAATCAGTACGGTAAATAGCACAGCGTGATAAGAAAGGAACCGGTTCATGAAGATAGAAGGGTAGGTTGCGATTCAGCGAGCGCGGATGATATTAGCCTCCCCGAAGAGAAACGAGTAGAAAAAATTCCTGCAACAAGACCCTTTATGATACAAAACCGGTGGCCACATTCTCCAGCGCCGTAAGGCGGAGGTGCGTTTCATAGTCGTTTACTCTTAATGCGCTCAGCGCGGAGACGATACTTGCTTTCCACCAAGTAATCGTTTTCACAACGATCCGCACATGCTTCTTCTCTGGGGCGATTCGTCTCCAGAAGGAAGAGCTATAGGATTGTTCACCACTACATGCTACGCTTGAAAATTCAACCTGCTCACACGGTGTCGAGGCATCGTTTCGGTGCTCTATGGTTGCTTTTTGCTTTCCTGCTTTTTGCATGGGGGAGCGTACCGATGTCGCTGTCGGCTCAATGGACGCCCGAGACGCTGATGGAAACGGGTGCGTTTGACACGCAAACGTTCGGCACAAGTGACTACCGCGGCCACGCACAGAACTGGGCAATCGCGCAGGATACCAGTGGCATCCTCTATGTTGGTAACGGTTCAGGTCTCCTTGAGTACGACGGCGTTTCCTGGCGGCAGCTCTCTGTACCGGGCAACGCGGCGGTGCGGTCGCTGGCACTCGGTCCGGATGGACGGATGTATGTTGGATCCAACGGCGAGTTTGGCTATCTCGCGCCGGACTCCACCGGCACAATGGAATATGTGTCGATGGTAGATCAGGTACCGGAGGACGACCGGGAATTCAACTATATCTGGCGAATCGTTTCCACGTCCGATGCGGTCTATTTCTCGGCGCGCGAGCGGCTCTTTCGGTGGTCAGAGAAGGAGGGTCTGAGGAGTTGGGCGCCGGAAACCATGTATGCACTCGGGTTCGCGTTTGAAGACACATTTCACACCGTGGAGCCTGGT
>SLED01000298.1 GCA_007124945.1 Salinibacteraceae bacterium
ATCGTCCTTCACGACAAGAAACAGCCCTGAGCCATCAAGCTGGGCATTCGAGAGGGACGCGGTGTACAGATTTTCCCGATCAGACTGGAGCGGGATCTGGTCGTAGTTGGAGGGAGGCTCAGCCTCTCCGAGCATCTCACGCAGCAACTGATCGAGCCTGTTGAAGCAGCTGGTGAGGTTGCTGTGGTCGTAGGTCGGGAAGTCCCGCGGCATCGTGCGCACCTCCCGCGCATAGACGGTGAGTTGCCCGGCCAGCGCAAGCATCACCTTGAACAGCTCCTCTGGATGACTGCGGCCGCCGTCATGATGATGCTTCACCAGCGGCAGATAGGTGTTTACCGCACCCAGCAACCCGAGCACCGTCATGTCTGAGGGCGAGAGGTCCCGCTGGCGCCGAAGAGCCTCGCGCCGCTCAGAGAGGCTTGAGCTCCGCGTTACGAGTAGCTCGAGCAGGCGGCGCGCCATCGACTCAAGATTCCCCGAAGCATTGATACGAAGGCTCGGAGCGATAAAACCATCGGCGATCCGGAAGCCTCCGCCCGCTCCTCGCACCACGCGTGCCACCTGCATGGTGCTGAAGGTCTGCATCGGCTCGCCTTCAAGCCGGACCTGAAAGTTGCCATGCGCCACTTCCACGGAGCGTTCGTCCACCCCGGTATTGTCGTCCGGCACCTGCACGGTCTCGGCCAAAAAGCGCGGCTCGCGACGGTTGTTGGAGCTTTGCAGCTGCGTATTGCCGCCATCAGACTTCCTGGCCGGAATAGCCAGGTATACGGCAAGGCTTTCTTCCGTGGCCGGAAACGCCTCCTGAATGTTGCGCGGGGGCGGCAGAGGGTCGCTGTTAGGGATGTCGAAGGCGAGCCCATCGGGAAGCAGCCCGCTGCACGCACGCAGGGCAAACTCGCCGTTGGAAAGTCGCTCCTCATCGATATCGAGCCGCACAAATCCCCAGTTGTACGGTCTCGCATTGCGTGACGCCGACTGGACGGTGTGATGGACGTACCGATCCCACTGCTGAAAGTGATGCGGGTCGAGGGTCATTCCCTCGTACCAGACTACCTTTTTCTCTGCCTGCGACATGTGCGGCCACGGCTAATCATTGATTCATAGATTGCGAAGGCATGGCTTAGTCCCGAACCTCTACGAGCAGGCGCTGCTCGCCAATTCGGATGTTGAGCCCACCATCCCTCACCTCATCAAGCGTGTATGTGGCGCGCCACCGGTCACCGTCGGGGTCACGAAGATCAGCAGCCACGCCGATATACCGTGTGCCATCAAGAATTTCTATCGTAATTTCTTCCTGATCACCGGGATACAAGAGCATGCTCGTTCTACTTCCAATGAGGTCATCCTCCAGCACCGCCTCGTCATCTTGCCAGAAGGATTCAAGCGGCGTCTGCTCGAACGTCGTAGCACTCGAGAGCTGATAGAGTCTGACAACAGCGGCATTGCCACCACTATTCATGTCCGGCTCGCCCTCTATGGTGAGAGGCACATTTAACGGACCCGAACAGGCTGAAACCCCGGCCATCAGGCCGACCGCTACGGCGAGCGTGAGAATATGGCCGGAAAGGCGCCGAAGGTACAAATATATGGAATTATTGCGCATGGCGGGTAAATCAAACGTTAAGTAAACCAGGGAAAAGGGACACTACTTGGCGGAGGTCATGCGAGCGAGGTATGCCTTGATGAAGGCGGGGCGGAAGGTACGCCGCTCGGTCACGCTCCAATCCTCCGACCGGATCTCTTTGCAGCGCTCGGCTACCTCGTCGGCCGCTCGTGCACTGGCCAGAACCGGAATGTAGCGGTAGAGCGCGGATTCTTCTTCCAGCTCGGTCTTCAGTGTCTCCGGATCGATATCATCAAGGAGGCGCTCCATTCCCGCCTGCGCAGCAGCTTTGTACCCGTCCAGCATGGCAACCTGATGAACGACCAGGTCTTCGAGCGCATCCGCGAGAAGCTCAAGACGATGACTTGCCACCTCATTCGAGATCGTCGGATTGAGGAGGTGCCCGCGCATCTCATCCGGATCGCCACCATAAATGAAGGCGCTCTCGTCAGACTGCATGATGGTCTGCCCGATGAACTCGTGCCGGAACTGCCACGGAATTTCGGCGATGCGGGCTACCGACTTGAGCAGCGTGTCGATTAGCAAGTCGATGCGGCTGGCAGGCGCGTGGTCAGTGCTCGGCACGCGGCTCGGCTGCGGCGACGGCTCGCGGGCGGGTTCGGGTTGCGCCTGGGGTTGCGGCCTGGCTGGTTCGCTGCGCGCTGCTCGCTCCGGTGAGGTGCCGCCGGCCTGTGTGGCCTGTCTACCCTCGGTAGGCTCGGTCGCATCACCCCCGCTGAGCACCTGGGCGACGAGCGTGTCCAGTTCATGACTCTCGGGGAGGCCACCAAACGCCTCCTCGAACGCTTCGCGCAACGCATCATTCCTGCGGCGCGGCGCCTCTTGCTCGTACGCCCGCCGCATTCGCCGCACAGCCTCCACCACCTGCTGAACGTCCTCCTCAAACGGATTAACAAAGCTTGCTGCAAATACCGTTCGCTCTCCGTCTCCAGCAGCAGGAGCAGGGCGCGTACCCTCAAGCTCAAATGTCAGCTCATACGGACCAATCTCCACCACATCGCCGGGTTGAAGAGTACGGCTCTGCCCTCCGACCAACCGCTCACTATTGACATAGGTGAAGTTCTTACTGTTGAGATCCTCCACACTCCACCCGGTACCGGTCATACGAATCTCGGCATGCTCGGTACTAACCACCCGGGTAGGATCATCGAGCGTCAGATCATTCTGCCCGCCGCGACCAATACGGATTACGTCCTGCTCAAATCGGTGGACTTCCGGGGCGGCGGTATCCGATGAATTCGAAACGGAGAGTTTGCACTTCATAAGAACGACTCATGCTGGTAAAAGAAAATAGCAAGGCCGCTACAAAAAACTCAGTTACCACCTAAGCTCCACTATGCAGAGATCCGCGGTTCTTAGAGCCGGCTCGCAAGTACTACTGCGTCCAAGGTACGCAAATTACTAATAAATGAAGATTTCGGATAGGTTGTCAAGTTCCGCAGGCAAGTTTTTCGATTCTACCGAGTGGTTGCTGACTGAGCGACTTACAAAACTTCGGTGGGCCACACGCTGTACCAACCTCTCGTGTCCTTGCAGACGACGGAGTGCACTATGCAGGTAGCCGATTCGCGCCGCGCCGCCCGCATCGAGTCACTGCTTGAGCATGCCGGGCGCTCCCCAATCGATGGGCTGGTGAACCTCCTGCGGGGGCCACTTGCGCGCAGGCATACCCTGCTGGCCGTCTGCCCGAACTCGGAAGCCGTCACGCGAGCAGCCCTCGCTGCAGCAGAGCGCGCGGATATGCCGCTCCTCTTCGCCGCCACGCTCAATCAGGTGGACACCGACGGAGGCTACACCGGATGGACGCAATCTTCCTTTGCCGCGTTCGTTGCCCGGGCGTGTGAGCGCGAAACCATGGACGTGCCGGTCTACCTCTGCCTCGATCACGGTGGGCCATGGAAAAAGGACCGCCATGCGATGGAGGACTGGTCGTATGAGGAGTCGCTGACAGCGGTAAAAGAATCGATTTCAGCATGCCTGCAGGCCGGATACCGGCTCCTTCACCTGGACCCGACCGTTGACTTGCGCCTGCCCAAGGGCTCGCCCGTACCGGTGGAAGATATCGTAAGCCGGACAGTCGACCTGCTCAGTTTTGCGGAAGAGGTGCGCGCCCGCCATCACCTTCCGCCGGTAGCCTATGAGGTGGGCACTGAGGAAG
>SLED01000026.1 GCA_007124945.1 Salinibacteraceae bacterium
ATCGAGTACCGAACCTGAACCATCCCGTTTTCAGACTGCGCTACCGCCGTTAGTTGGAGTCGTTGTTCCGGGCCGTTTGCGCCAAAGAGGGGAATACCCTCGCCGAGTAAGACGGGGATGCGTGTGATGGTGAGCTCGCGTATGAGCCCGGCTGCAAGGAAGCGCCGAATCGTGATCCCGCCGTCGATGTAGAGATGCTTTTTGCCGTCGGCTGACAATCGTCCGGCAATCTCCCGTGGAGCGCCCCGGTCAACCGATACCGTGCTCAGTAGATGATGCGGGATGTCCAGCGGGCGGGATGTGAGTACGGTGACGGGCATGTCTCCGTACGGCCAGCTCTTAAACGAGAGGACCTTTTCGAAGGTATGGCGGCCCATGACGAGTGCATCTATCGTCGAGATAAATTCCTCGTACGACAGACCGTTTAGCGAGCCGTCACTATAGTCCGGATGATGTAGCCAGTCAATGCCGCCATCCGGTTTTGCGATAAAACCGTCGACGCTGGTGGCGATGTAGACGTAGCAGGCGGCGGTCATGGCGTTTACTCGTGGAGTTGGGCTATTCTGGCTGATCCATCTCTTCAAGCTGCACCTTAACCTGCGACCATGCGGCCTCGGTGTCTACCAGTTCCCCCGCCTTCCAAACGGCCTTGATCCGGCGCGTGTCGGTGATGTCAGCCGTCGGGTTACCCTCAACGACGAGTACGTCTGCAGCCATGCCCTCATCGAGATACCCGATATCATCCTGCCCGAGAATACGGCGGGCATTCCAGGTGGCGGCCTGTAGCGCATCTTTAGGGGTTACCTCGGCCTTTACCAGCGCCTCAAGTTCCTGGTGCAATGCGGCTCCCGGCGGCATGTACGGCGCTGCCGGTGTATCCGACCCTGCACCGATCATCATGTCTCTTTCGTAAAGACGCTGTAGCAGTGCCTTTTTCAAACGATAGCTGGCTGACATCGGCTCGTTTGCCTGCTCCGACCAGAACACCCGCTGCGCCCAGTGCTCCTCGAAGTGTGGGGCCATGGTCTCGGCGCCGGGGAGATCATCCATCGGCAGCGCTTCAGGATCAGCGAAGAGCCGCAGGTTGGCGAGCGTCGGCACCATCATGACGTCTGTTTCCAGCAGCTCATCGGCGATCTCGTCGAGGATGGATTCATCAAGGTCCTCGGCCAGTGGGTTGCCCCCGCGCCTGTGGTAGGCCAGAGAGAGTCCGCTCATGTGCTCAATGGTAGTTGTGCCGACCCGGGCGGCCTCACCGATATCGACCTCTGGACCGTCGAGGCGATGTGTTGCTAACGTTCCGAGATCGGCGGCCGTTTTCAGGTTGTGCTCCTGCGCCTCGTGCACGGCCGTCTGAAACGTCTCCTGGTCAAGCGTGGCATACAGCTTGATGAGGTCCACCCCGGCGTCACTCAGCGCTGTCACTGCTTCGGAGGCCTCCGCCGGGGAGTCCACTTCGATAGGCATAATTTCATCGATGGGGTGCTCGCCCAGAGCGCCGGCAGTATCCGACATCTGCGAGATGAGAGATCCGGGAGCATCCAGCAGCGGTCCGCTGGCGAACACCCGCGGGGCCGCGTCAGCTGTGCGCAGTGCGTCAACGACCGAAAGAGTGTTGTTTGCGTCACGAATAGTCGTCACGCCCGAGGGCAGGAAGGCACCGACGAAGTGAGGGCGGGCATGCACGTGAAGATCAATGAGTCCGGGCAGGATCGTGGCGTTTTCATAGGTCTTTACCGACGCGTCGTCCGGCCAATCGCACGCCTCATGAGGACCGGCGCATGCAACGGTGTCTCCCGCAAGCACCACTATGCCATCCTCGATCAGTTCAGCGTTTTTGCTATCGAAGAGCCGTCCTTGAAGCACAGTCGTTACGTCGTCGCCATTCTTACCGACGGTATCCGCTGAAGCGGTCCCCGAGGGCAAGAATAACAGCACTAAAACAACCACCGTGAAGGAAACGCTATCGAATAGTTTGGACGGTTGCCTCGCTTCTGCGGCTGCGGTGAGCATAAGGGGAAAGGGCGTCAGGTATTCGGTAACATCGCGGGTGTCTGATTGGCACACGGCGCATTCGAGACGTACTTCGGTACGGTGCGGTTGAAGAAACAGTTACGGTGTTCAGATTGGGAGGTCATTGACCATTCCCGAGGCAGGCACTCAGCGCGCGCCGTCTTGGTGGGCACGGGTTGAGCGATAAAGGGCGAGCATCCAAACGTGTCCGCACCGGTATACAGGTGTCCGCATCTCAGTCACCAACCACTCCCGCTATGACTTCAGACGGAAACTGGCTACAGCTCGTCATGAGCGCGCTCGATAGAAGCACCCGGGGCGCTGCCAATCATTTCCAGCTCGCGACCGTCACCCCGGACGGACGCGCCGCAAATCGAACGCTCACGTTTCGGGAATTTCGGCACCTGACCGACGACCTGTGTACTCATTCTCATACCCGCGCACAGAAAGTTACTGATCTGGAGTCGAATCCCCAGGCGGAGGCGTGTTGGTGGTTTGACGAAGCGCGCGACCAGTTTCGGATATCCGGCAGCGTGCAGATCCTGACTGATGATGCTACCGGAGATGACGCTGCGTACCGGAATGAGCAATGGGCTTCGCTGGATCGCTACGAGAAGGCCCTGTACATCTCACCAGATCCAGGCCAGCCGCGAGCTGATGATGCGTCCTTCAACGAGGCTTTTTCGACGACGCCTCCGGAAGACCCGCCGGACACCTTCGCTGTCCTTCTCCTTTCCCCGGAGCGGGTGGATCACCTCGACTTCAGCGGTCATCCTCATAGGCGTCAGGTCTTTACGCGTACGGATGATGGCTGGGCCACCGAGGCGGTCAATCCGTAAATTGATTGCTGTCATCTGGGCGTTGTATCGGAGCAGGCTTGCTGAAGGGCAATGCCCAAATCGCGGCAGACCGATGGCGTCAGTCTTGGGGTTAGCCCCGTCAATTTCGAAATCTCGCGCCACGTGATAGCGTATCTGTGCGTCCGCAAATGCGTTCGTAGAGACGTCTCTACCACAACAAAAAGACATTATTTTTGATCAAGTTAGGCACCTCCAGTACTGACTACTGCGCCGCGGCCTCCAGATCGCCCGGGTCGATCCCTGAATCTCGCCCGAGGTGCCGGTCGAACCATGCGATGATGCGTGGAGTCACGTCCATCAACAGCTTCGGCTCTTGCGGTCCATGCGGCGTGCGGGGGTAGAGGGCCAGCTCCGTGGGGACGTCCATGCGCTTGAGCGCACGGTAGAACTCCTGGCCCTGGCCAAGCGGCACGCGGTCGTCATGGACGCCGTGGAGCACCTGCGTGGGCGTGGTCACGTTCTCGATCTCGTAGATTGCCGAGTGGCGCTCGTACGTTTCGTAGCGCTCCCAGAACTCGCCGCCCATGTGCCCGACCAGGTAGTCCGGGATATCCGTGGTGCCAACCATGCTGATGAGGTTGGATAGTCCGGCGCCCATACTGGCGGCTTTGAAGCGATCCGTCTGGGTAACGGCCCACGACGTCATATAGCCGCCGTAACTCCACCCCATCAGCGCGAGGCTGTCGGGGTGGGCCACACCCTCCTCAATCATCAGGTCTATGCCTGCCATGAGGTCGTCATAGTCTCCGAAGCCCCAGTCCTCGACGTTGGCGTAGCGAAACTCCTTGCCGTAGCCCGTGCTGCCGCGGAAGTTTGGGCGCAGCACCGCGTAGCCAGCTTCGGCGAAGACCTGTGTTTTGTAGATGCCCGGCCCGCCGGTGAAGTTGCGGTGGTAGACCCCCGCCGGTC
>SLED01000317.1 GCA_007124945.1 Salinibacteraceae bacterium
CGAGAGGAGCTCCAGGTTCTGGTAGAGGAAGAGCAGGATCCCGACTTCGTCGAGATGGCGAGGGAAGAGCTGGAGGGTGTGAAAGAGCGCCTCCCGAAGATTGAGCGTGAGCTGCGCATGGCGCTCATCCCGAAGGATGAAGAGGATGAAAACGACGCGATTCTGGAGATTCGGGCCGGTACCGGCGGCGATGAAGCCGCGCTCTTCGCAGGGGATCTGTATCGCCTGTACTACCGCTATGCCGAGAAGCAGGGCTGGAAAGTTGAGCTGTTAGATGCCTCAGAAGGATCCCAGGGTGGATTCAAGGAGGTGGTGCTCAGTATCCAGGGTAAGGGGGCGTACGGTATTCTGAAATACGAGAGCGGCGTTCACCGCGTCCAGCGCGTGCCTGAAACGGAGTCCAGCGGGCGCATTCACACCTCCGCCGCATCGGTTACGGTGCTGCCTGAGGCCGAAGAAGTAGACGTAGACATCAAGCAGCACGAACTAAAGATTGACGTGTACCGGTCCAGCGGCCCGGGCGGACAGAGCGTCAACACCACCGATTCCGCGGTTCGTATCACTCATATCCCAACCGGGCTCGTTGTGTCGTGTCAGGACGAGAAGAGCCAGCATAAAAATAAGGATAAAGCCATGCGTGTGCTTCGCTCGCGTCTCTATGAGCAGGCGCTTGAGGAGCGGCGAGCCGAGCGCGATGAAGTGCGACGCTCGGCTATTGGATCAGGCGACAGGTCGGCCAAAATCCGCACGTACAACTTTCCGCAGGACCGAGTGACGGATCACCGGCTCGAGGGCGATGACAAAAACTACCCGCTTGGTGACGTAATCGATGGCAATCTGGATGACATCATCCGCGCGCTTCGAATGGCGGAGACAGCCGAACGCCTTGCACACCTTGAGGCGGATGCCTGACGAGGTCCGATAGGTATCGCTCCGTACTGCGCGACGCTCATCGATATTTCATCCCGCGGATGGATCCCGCGCATTGGGCATACGTGGTACTTGGCTCGCACTCCCTGCTCTGCGGTTTGCCGTAGGGCATGACTTGGTGCTTCACGCAACCGTCATTCCATAGGGTATATTATGGCTGAACAACAATTGAAGCAGAAGTACGAACTCACGTACATCATCAACACGGTCCTGAATGAGAAGCAAATTCAGGATGCCGTCCGACGCGTAAACAATCTCATCAACGAACACGGCGGCGACGTCCTTGAGGTGGATGAGTGGGGCGCGCAGCGCCTCGCGTATGCCATCAACAAGCGGCGGAATGGGCATTACGTCAACCTCTATTTCGAAGGGGAAGAGGAGACGGTATCACGCCTGGAGCGCGCTCTTCAGATCGACGATGATATTCTCCGGTATCTCACCCTGCGCGTAACCCCCATTATGGAGGAGCAGCGCAATATTGACTCCAAGGCGTTCGCCCGTGCTCAGGCCGAGGCGGCGAAGGCCAAGCGCGCCGAGGAAGAAGAACTGGACGATGAGGATGAGGACGATCTGGAAGACGACGAGTAGCCGTCGAGCCACCGAAACGTGAGTTTAATTGACTGACAGACAACACCATGTCGAAAAAAGAACGAGCATACGTAGACTACAAGGATACCGAGTTCCTTGAGCGGTTTATCAACGAACAGGGTAAGATTCTGCCGCGGCGCGTCACCGGCGTCTCTGCCAAGATGCAGCGGCAGATTACACGTGCGGTTAAGCGGGCCCGCCACCTCGCGCTGCTGCCCTTCGTCGATGATGCGATGCGGTAAGCATCGGCTATCGCTCAACGTTGAACCGGGCGGCCTCTTGGCTGCCGTTGATCCCTATCTGATATGAAAGTTATTCTCTTGCAGGACGTTGAACACCTTGGCACGGAGGGAGAGATCGTCGAGGTGAAAAACGGTTACGGACGAAATTATCTTATCCCTCAGGGCTTTGCCCGACAGGCCACGGAGGGCGCCATTCGGGAGCGTGAAGAAATACAGCGCCAGCAGGCCCGGAAGCGTGCCCACAAGAAAGAAGAGGCGCAAAACGTCAAGGACGAGCTCGAGTCTGTGGAGGTCGTCGTACGGGCCAAAGAAGGTGAGGATAAACGAATCTTCGGTACAGTGACCACGCAGCAGATTGCCGACCAGCTGCGTCAGAAAGGCTTCGACATCGATCGGAAAAATATTTCACTGCTTGAAGATATCCGCCTGCTTGGCGTATACAAGGCGCAAGTGGAAGTATTCGACGATCTGACTGCCAGCGTCACGGTGCGGGTAGAGCCGCTCGAAGAGGATGAGTAGCTGAAAATGAAGCTCGCACTCCTGCGGTAAGGCAGGACAAAACAAAAGAACGGACACGGTCAATGAAAAGACCGTGTCCGTTTTTGCTTCGGTGGAATGCAACGAGCAAAGCCCGTTGTACCTACACTTCGGAAAACTTCTCCGCCAGATAGCGACAGGATGCTGTTTGTAGCAGCCCGCCTGGCACCATCTGAATGAGCTCTTTGCCAAGCAACCACTTTAGATCACGTGCTACCGCGGCAGGACTTAGCTGGAGAGCTTCGGCGAGGTCGAAAAGTTCGTGTACCTCAAAACGGGGAGGCAAGTGATGTAGTAGCCGCCACACTCCAGTAACGCCTGTGCTCTGCGAGGCGTAGGCGTCGCGTCTCCTCTGGTCGGGATGCGGGCTCCTCCGCTTTGCCGGTGTGTTGCTACCGTAACGGATAACCGAAAATGACATGGCGCTTTGGGCAGGTACGTTCACTCGTTAACAACTGACCTGAAGAAGCGACACAGATGGAAGATGCCGGTAAGTTTTTGGCGTAGGCATGTGTGGTTTTTCGCGGCTGTGTGTCGTTCCGTGTCTCCTGCTCCGTCTTAAGCGGGGGGAGTTAAGGGATGGCCGTGGGCGTCGATAAAGTCTGCAGGATCCCGCTTGTTAATAGACCGAATTAACCTAACTTCATGGACTTGCTACACTATCACCGGAGGCTGGGACTTGATGATGAACTTCCTCCTCAACTCCGTAAATACGTTGAGAAGCTGTATCTGGAGGGTTGGGAGGCCTATATCGACGCCCGGTGCCCCTTTGGAAAAAATGATGTCGGGATGCTCGTGTGGTTCGAGTTCGCGCAACGCACGACGCTGAATTGAGAAGCGTTGTCCTAATTCCCCCAACCATTTTCACAGGCTTTCCTCCCGAAATCTGTCCGGTGGCGCAATCGGACTTCGCAAGTGGTAAGTATAACCTGGGTGGCTAAATGGATTAGAGGAGTTGAATGAGTTACTCTGTTGCCTTTGGATAAGTGTTTTTCTTTCCGTAATCTGTTGCTAACCACGTGTTAACAGCGGCCCTCTTGGGCACAGTGTGCGCAGAATTCTGTCGTAACTTGTTGGGTATACCTGTATGGCCGTTCCTGAGGATTCTTCCACCACGAGCCTCTCCGCGTCTGATCACGCGGCCTCGGATTGGAATGATGAGCCGGAAGATCCCGGTCTGCCGAGCGAGCTAATGCGAGGCCTGGTGTCTCCCCGGCTGTTGATGGGCCTCGGGAAGCCAGCGATTGTCCTGACGCCCACCGGCAATATTTCGTTGCTGAATAAGGAGGCGGAGGCGCTATTTGGCAGAACAACCGACGAGGTGAAGGGGCAACCCGTCGGTGTACTTGGTCAGTTTTTGGATGCGGATGGGTCGGTACTCTATCGCGGACTTCGCTCGATGTGGCGAGAGGGGCAGTGGAATCACGAGGATTGCGTCAGGCTCTGTAGCGGAAAGGAGCGTCGCATCTCCA